>JAZRZT010000038.1:0-21181 GCA_045601475.1 Faecousia sp. | reverse complement strand
GGTGTTGCCCTCGCAGTCGGCCCACTCGTCCATATTAAAGCCGTAAACATGCTTGCAGTCCACATTCCAAGCCTTCAGGAAATAGACCGCCCACTTATACATACCCATAGGACCTACGGGCAGAATGAGGATCAGCTTGCGACCCTCTTCCTTTGTCAGCTTGATCTGCATGGCGATCTCGTGACCCATGTAAGCGCCAAACTCTTCCAGATTGGTGCACTTGACGGGGGCAAAGCCCTCGTTCCAGAAGCTCTGGCGATCAAAGACAGATGCGGGGTCGTTGGTGGTGCATTCGTGGATCTTCTGAATATCCCAGCCCTTAGGCAGGATCTCGCTGAAATAAGAGTCTTTCAAAGTATCGAGCATGTTCATAGTTAGTTCCTCCTCAATATTGCGAATTATAGCATAACGCCATCTTTGAAGATGGATATTTCCCGGAAACCTTTTTCTTCGGTTTTTGTAGTCTTACCGGAGGCAATTTCCAACACCAGCGCAAGCAAATCCTCTGCCGCTTGGTCGATTGTGGAAACACCATCTGCCACCACACCGGCATTAAAATCAATCCAACCGGATTTCTTTTGTGCCAAGGGTGTATTGGTGGAAATTTTCATAGTCGGTGCAGGCGCGCCAAAGGGTGTGCCACGACCGGTGGTAAACAAAATCAGATGCGCGCCGGCAGCGGTCAACGCTGTGGAAGACACCAGATCGTTACCCGGGCCGTAGAGCATGTTCAATCCCTTTTCTGTCACCGCATCTCCATAGCCGATGACATCCATCACAGGCGCACTGCCGCCCTTCTGGACACAGCCGCAGGACTTATCCTCCAAGGTGGTAATGCCGCCGGATTTATTGCCGGGGCTTGGATTCTCATAGACCACTTCATTGTGCCGCAGGAAATACTGCTTGAAGCCGTTGATCATAGACACCGCTTTTTGGAACACTTCCTCGGTTACGCAGCGATTCATCAAAAAGCTCTCAGCGCCAAACATTTCCGGAACTTCCGTCAGTACGGTACTGCCGCCTTGAGCTACCAGCATATCGGAAAATCTACCCACAACGGGGTTGGCTGTGATACCGGAAAGGCCGTCACTGCCGCCGCACTTCATACCTACCACCAATTCGGATGCAGGAAGTTCTTCCCGCCGGAAAGAAGATGCGTATTCTGCGCAAAGCTGCAACTTCTTTCTGCCCTCTTCCAGTTCATCTTCCACCTGCTGACATGTGAGAAACTGAATCCGATTTTGGTCGAACTCTCCCAATTCCTCTACAAACTGCTCATGGGTCAGATTTTCACAGCCCAGATGCAGCACCAGCACTGCACCGGCATTGGGATGCTTGGCAAGTGCTGCCAGAAGTTTTCTGGTTTGGGCATGGTCATCGCCGGTCTGGGAACAGCCAAAGGGATGGGTAAAGGCGTATAGGCCATCCACAGAACCTTTGACCAAGTCTTGGTTCTCTTTTGCCAACAGTTTTGCTACATCATTGACACAACCGACTGTGGGGATGATCCAAATTTCATTTCGGATGCCCACCTTTCCATTCTTCCGGCGGTAGCCTTGGAATGTTTGGGGCTTCACAGGTGAAAGATACCGAACATCCGGTGCATAAGTATAGGCAATTTCCCCGCTCAAGTTGGTGGCCATGTTATGGGTATGTACCCAACTGCCAGGATTGACTTCCTCGGTGGTATGGCCGATTACCAAACCATATTTCACCACATCCTCCCCGTTTTTTATAGGGGCGATTGCCATCTTGTGGCCTTGGGGAATCTCCTCAGCAGCGGTTATCCCTTCAAATACCGTTCCGGCGGGCACTGTTTGCAGTGCCACAGCTACCGTGTCCTCCGGATGGATTCGGATAAATTCAGGCATAGTATACTCCTTACAGGCAGCCTGCGTATGCTGCAGACGCACCCTCTGCGCGTAGCTTCTTCAGATTGGCTACCGTTGCAGCCTCAAAGCCGGGGATCTGGGTAAGATCCTGTCCCCACATCTGTTCGTTGGTCATAACTGCGTGGACAAGGTCTTCTGCGCTGTCATTGCGATGTTCATAATAGAAATCCAACGCCCAAGCATCGTCCTTTGCGGTGTAGCAGTTGCCCTTGGTGCGGCGGCACACAAGGCCGTCTGCCGTCCGCTCCTGAATATCGCTGCTGAAAAACGCAATATAAGCGGCAAAGCTCATAGTCAGGCAAGTGGGCAGCTTGCCAAATTTTTCAATGTACTCCAGGAAGCTGGGCATATTTCTGGCTCTCCACTTGGAGGTGGAGTTCAGGCTGATGCTGAGCAATTCATGGTCAATAAAGGGGTTGTTGTACCGATCCTGCACGGCTGCGGCAAAGCTTTCCACATCTTCCTTGGGTAAAGGCAGAATGGGAATGATCTCCTCAAAGATCATTTTGTTCATATAGCCGCTGATGGTATCATTGCGCATACAATCCCGGACAATGTCATAGCCGGCAAGGTATGCGCCCAATACAAATCCGGTATGGGAGCCGTTGAGGATGCGCACCTTCCGTTTCTTGTAGGGTGTTACATCCGGAACAACGATACAGTTGACACCGGCTGCCTTAAAGGGCAGTTTCTCCTCCAGCCAAGCAGGTCCTTCGATGTTCCAAACACCGAACACCTCACCCACATCGGTCAGGGGATCGCAGTAGCCGTTTTCTTCTTCCAGACGGGCCACCTCTGCCGCATCCCGGATACGGCCGGGAACAATTCTATCCACCAAAGTGGAACAGAAGGTGCAAGCCTCATTGATATAAGCGGAAAAGCCGTCCTCCAGCTGCCACTGTGCAATATACTGGTTGACACATTTGAGCAGTTCCTTGCCGTTGTTATCGATCAGCTCGCAGGAGAGGATCACCAAACCGTTCTTTCCTGCTTTATAACGGGCATACAGCACCTGAGTCAACTTACCGGGGAAAGAGGCTGCGGGCTTATCCGCAAATTGGCAGGCAGGATCGTAAACGATACCCGCCTCGGTGGTGTTGGATACGATATATTCCAAATCGTCAGACACCGCAACTTGCATCATGGCTTGGTATCCGGCGTCCTCATAGGGATTCAAGCAACGAGAAACAGAAGAAATGACCCGCTTGCGGTCCACCTTCCGGCCGTTTTCCATACCACGCAGATACAGGGTATATAAACCCTCCTGCTGGTTGATGAGGTCGCTCAAACCTTGGGTAATGGGCTGCACCAAGCAGCACTTGCCGTTCCAATTTGCCTTCTCGTTGGCAACATCAAACCAGTAGTCCACAAAGGCTCTGAGGAAATTACCCTCGCCAAACTGCAACACTTTTTCCGGTGCTTTTTCCAGAACATAGCCGTTGTAACCGGACTTCTGCAGTACTTTATAGTTAAGCTTTTCCATAGTTCTCATTCTCCCATTCTCATGGCCAATTATGCTGTAATGTCGTTCTTATTCATAGCCTGATTGCAGTTGCCCTCCGCTTCCACGGAAGATACCTGGAAGAGCGCATTCATCTGCTGCTCTGTCAGCACCTGCGCCGGGTTGAAAGCATCACTGATGGCATACTCCAAAATTCGATTCTTCAGCCAGTAAGCAGCCGGGTCTTCCTCTGTGAAATTCAAGGTGCAAACCAAAAGCTTCCCCTTACCCACGCCGTATTCAAAGAGCATGGCCTCCCGATGGGCATTTTTGTAAGAGGAGGCAATGTCCAAAATAGGATTGTGGGGCATGACAGTGCCGTCCAAAACAGCGGAGACGCTGTCATTGAGCATTTGGGCAAACTGCATACCGCAGTACCCCTCATGAGGGAATTCCGCCATCAGAGGATGCTCCGCAATGACCGTGGCCAGATGGCCGTTGGTACGGCCCGCGATGGACAGCTGGAAGGAGGCTTCGTTGGTGGCAAAGGGTCCGGCGCCAAAGAGCACCACAGACTTTCCCTGCTCCAAAAGGCGCATCAGTTCTGCCCCGCTGCCTTCTGTGAGTACAACCACATTCTTTTCTGCCATTTCCTCTTGGGCAGGGGCTGCGGTCTCGGGGAATACATACAACTGCCAAGTGTTCTCACAAGCCATCTCCGGGGCGGACAGTGAGGCTGTCAGTGTCAGCTCCATGGGCTTTACGCTCTGGGGCATGTCAAAAGAAATGCGATACAACTGGCAGATTTCTCCGGCAGCGATCCGGTCAATGGGTACAGTTTTTTCTAGCCACACCTTATCCTCTGCCCGGATGCAAATATGCAGTGTTGCTCCCGAAATCGGCTTTCCGTAGTGAGAAACCAGCAGGGGAATTTCAGCACTCGTACCGGCTTTGTAATTCACGCAGGCAGGAAGATCCGCCAAAAGCACGGTAGCGCCGTTATACCGCAGGACATTTTCCACAGTTTCCCCGGCTTTCAGTTCATAAAATTCATTCATCATACCCACGCAGTAACCGAAGGTATGCCAATGGGTATCAATATCGCCCAGGAAGTCGTAACCGGCAAAGGTCTCACAGCGACGCACGGTTTCGAAGCAGTACTTTCGCAGAATTCGCTGCCAGGCAGCCGAGTTGCGATAGTACAAATCAGCACGATCCAAAAGTCCCTGGTCTGCCAGGTGGGTTCTCACCGAGGACATAAACTCTGTTTCACCGATGCGTGTGCCTTTGTACCGCTCTTCCAGTGAAAGGTCAATATAAGTACCTTGAATGCAAATTTCATGGGACAGCAGGGGCTTGCCGTAAATGGCGTTGCGGCGGTCCAGAATCTCCTGTCTGCCGGATGCGGAACTGTAGCTGGTCAATCCCAGAGAATAGCTGTTATAAACGTCAGAATATTCCCCTACTCTTGCCAGACGCTCCGGATTGTGCTTAAAGGGTTCGTCCTCACAAGGGTCTTCCCGGCGGAGCATATACTCAATGCCACGCATGGCCGACATGGGAGAAAACAGCGCATCTGTCTGGCTGTGTACCAACTCTGCACAATCGCGCAAATGGTTTTCGTAATCAAAATCAATCTGCAGTTCGTTACCGGTAGAGTACAGATTCACCGCCGCATAATGCCGGCAGAAACGCACAATGTCTTTCCACTCTTCGAAGGAGGTATTGTTGGGAGATTCCACTTCCATCAGCATACCCAATTCATCGGCAGCTTCCATGTATGCATAGGGCGGTACCCATGTATGGAAACGGATGGAATTGAAACCCAATTTTTTCAAGGTGCGAATCACCTGATAATAATACTGTTTGTCCTGGGTGGGATGCACCGTTAGGGGCTGATAGCAATGCTCACAAACGCCCCGGAAATAGTAGGATTCGTTATTCAGATACAGCGCTGTTCCCTTCACAGTCAAACGGCGGATACCGAATCGGCAGGTCATTTCCTGACCATCAGTGGAAACCACGGCAGTATACAGCTTCGGGCTATCTGGAGACCACAGAGCATAGCCATAGGCCGGAATCGTTACGCAGTCCTCGCCGGGTGCGATCTCAGCAGTATGGACGCAGTCTGCCCCATCAAAAATACGGACACAGCGGCGGTGATCCTTTGCACCTTCCGTATGCACAGTAAAGGAAGCTACATCCTTCGCCGTGGTCACCCACACATCCGACAATCCATCTGCCAAAACACACAGCTGCACATCACCGTATACACCGCCGGTGCATTCGTTGGCTGCACGGGAAGTCAATCCGGAAACGGGACGGCCCATATAGCCCTGCAGGCGGTTATTGGAGACCGCCAAAGTAATGCGGTTCTCCCCTGTCTGCAAGCTTTCGGCAGGCACAGTAAAGGAGAAGGGTGTGCAGTAACCTTCATGGCGACCCAAATAACGTCCGTTGATCCATGCAGAAACCGCATTCTGGACACCGCCGAAGGCAAGGCGAATTTCGCCACCGGGAATTTTTTCCAAAGAGAATTCCTTCTGATAGACAAAGCAACCCACGGGATTAAGCAGAGTCATATCCGGGCAATACTCCGTCTGGGGATATCGCTGCGCCAAATAGTTGGGATTCCACTGCAGCTTACGGTGCATAGGACTTTCGCAAAACGCCGCTGTCATATCCTCCCAATATCCCGGGACGGTGCAGAGCATGGCCGTTTCATGCTGTACATGAGGCTCCTCTGCTGCCATATAAGGTTCATTTGAAAGGTAGTCAATCGTCCAGCTACCGTTTAGCGAAATGATATAATCCATACGATCTCCTATGGGTTACCAACCCATTTTCTCAAGTTCTTCATGAATTGCCGGCCAAGCAACCTCCGGCACCCACTTGTGGGCCAGGGGCATAATTACAAGGCCGCCAAATTGCGGCGCAGGCGTTTCGCCGCAGGGTTCTCCTCACGAAGATCCGCAAGGCAGATAATGTAGCGTTTGCCTTCAAACAGCTTTTCGCCCACGACCATTCTGGGGTCTAAAGAGCCATTGCAGATCAACACCGGGCGGAAACCCTCTGCCCGGAAGCACCGGGTCGCAATGTGTGACAGCCGGTCCCGTTCTTTGTTGTACCACATCCAAAAATCCTTGGGCAGAAACTCCGCCACTGCAGGATGTCCGGTTTTGCGGGAGAGGAAGTAGCTGCGTCCACGGGGGCAGTTCTCAACTGTTACCTGCTCACCTGCAATCTCATGTGTGCCGTTTTCAAGCTCCGTGATCCAGATTGTTTCCGGATTTTCCGGCACCTGCACATCAGCAAAGACTGTAAAGGTAAACGCCTGCTGAGAAAGAGTTTTCCCTTCCGCAGAAAGAAGATATGCCTTTAGGGTATATGTTTTCCGATCCTCCACCTTGGGAGCAGGGAACCGGGCATCTGCTATATAGGTAGTCGTACAAGCATCGTACCTGGCATCTGTCTGACCGCGGCGAATCATCATGTCACCGTCGTAGAGTTCAAAGACCAAGGTTTCACCATTTTGGGATCTCTTGTTTGTATCGTTGCAAATGTAGCTTTCGATACTGACCATTTCTCCTGCGTAGTAGGTGAACCGGTCACTTCTAAGGCTCAGCAGCAGCGGTTCCAGAGCATCCCGGCTGGCAAAATAAGCAGCCTTGGGTGTGCGCTTGAAGTCCATAATTGCTTTCATCCAACCGGCAGGCCACGCATCGATGAACAGATGGATCGCCGTGGAAACCATGCGGCTGTCCCGCCGGTAGGCCTCTGTCATAGATTTCATAGCAAAAGCCTGATGGGCCTGCGTGGCTTCCGTCCACTCCTCCATGGTTTCCGGGGTATCCATAAAGCAGCCGTGCCAAGCCTTTGCCTGAGCACCGATGATCCTGCCCGGGTCAAAGGGTTCTTGTACCCATTCGGCGGGATAATGCTTTCGCATTACCTCCGGGAAATCCATACCCTCGGCACCATATTCGCCGCAGCCGTAGTACCATCCCGGTGCCACATGCTGACCGTAGCCCCGGCAGAGCATACCGAAATCCTGCTGCCCGCCGTTATACCATAATGTATAACAGTGGACATCCGGCATAGTACCTCTTGTGGGGGGATCAAAATTGCCGTCCACATGCTTGATTACACAGTCAGGATGGTTGTAACGCAGGATCTTGTCGAATATCTCAAACAGGTCCTCCCGCTCCTCCCGCAGCATATGGCGGTGGGGTTCGCCGTTGGCATTTGCCCACGGCTCGTTGATATAGGTGTACACAATATTGCAGGGGTGATTGCGTACAAGACGGACCATTTCCTCCGCCTGACGCATGGCCTCGCAACTTTTTGTCCGCCGCATAACGCCAAACAGAGGGAAATCGCACTGGGTCATAAGGCCCAACTTATCACAGTAATCGTAAACCTTTCCCTGCACAGGGCGCTGGGTGATGCGCCAGAAATTCATATTGCACAGCTTCGCCAGCAGAATATCGTCGATCAGCTGGTCGAAGTCCCCACGCATCACATCCAACTGCTCAAAGCCCATGGTGTTGGCGCCCCGCAGTCGAATCGGTTCGCCGTTGAGATAGAACATACCCTTAGGGGTAGATTCCAAATCCTGGGTAAAGGAACGCATGCCGAAGGTGCTGACTGCTGTATCGCATACCTTTCCTTCTTCACAAAGGCTTACCTGTAGCTGATACAGCCAGGGCGTTTGGGGATCCCACAGTCTTGCCTCTGGGATCTCCACAGGGATCTTGTACACATGCCGTCCGTGCTTTGCAGGCAGGGGTTTTCCCCTAAAATGAGGGTCGACGGTTTTATTCTCAAACACCGTATGGGAGAAATTCTGTCCGTAAAGGGAAAGGGAAAATGTCACAGGACGGGTATCAAAGGTTGTGTTTTCCACCTCGATCCATGCCTCGGCACTGTGTTCTCCGGGGCGGACAAAGACATCGGCAATATGCAAGGTGTTGCGCACCTCGATGCTGACGGTGTCGTAAAGACCCATGCCGGGAGGACAGTGATGCCAACCGGTAATGGGATCGTCATAGCCGATGCCCGTAGCTGCATAAAGCTTATCGCCCTGCACCGGCGTGCCTTCAAAGCCGCGCTTTGCATCATTCCCCCGGAATATGTAGTCGTTTTCCAAAACGATTTCCAGCCGGTTCTCCCCCGGCTTCACAAAACGGGTGATCTCATATTCAAAGGGAGCAAAGAATCCTTCGTGAATACCGACGCACCGATCATTGATATAGACCGTGGCAATATAGTCCGCACCGCCACAGCAGAAATACACCGCTTCCCCGGAAATCTCCGGCAGTGTAAACGTACTGACATAGTGTTTCACTGCGGGACCGCAGGGACCGCCGTAATGAGGCAGTTTTACAGGTTCGCCATCTAAAAGAAAATCCACAACGGGATAGACCTTTTTGGTTTCTTTCACCTTGGGCGCCAGCTCTGCCAAAAAAGGCGCATAGGTTTTCCGCAGGTCCTTCAGTTCTTCCCGCAGTTGTTCCGCTGTGTAAGACCGCTCCAAGGGTTTTACCGGCACTTGAATATCCTCATTCAAAAAACAACTTTTGGTTTCGTGAGGAATCGGCTCGGGCACAACCAGCCCATCTTGCTTTATCTTATCTGCCATTTTTGCATACAGAGCAAAAAGATCGTCTGCCACGGTTTCCTCACCTCCCCAAGAAGCATTTTTTGTCATATTGTATCAATTGCGGCGGTTCTTCCGCTGCCATATAGGGTTCCTTTGATAGGTAGTCGATCTTCCAGCTACCATTTAGCGAAATGATGTGATTCATAACATCTCCTATGGGTTACCAACCCATTTTCTCAAGTTCTTCATGAATTGCCGGCCAAGCAACCTCCGGCACCCACTTGTGGGCCAAAGGCATCACCACCAAGCGGCAATTTTCCGGTACACCGGCAGCCTTATAAATAGCCTCGGTGGTCTTATAAGATGCTTCCACGCCGTAAAGGGGGAAGATTTCATCCTCTTTTCCCGTCAAGACCGTCAATCTTCTGGGGGCGATCAGACAGGTCAGATCCTCCATCTCAAACCAACGAGACGCCTGAGGAATGTTGTTGCACACGCAGTGCAAGATGTCCATAATAGAGGCCTTGTAAGAGGAGAAGGAGCAAGAGGGTGCGGCATAGCCGATACGCGGCTCGCAGCAGGCGGCATAGAAGGCCGCTGTGCCGCCGCCGGAATTGCCGAAGACCATAATTTTGCTCAGGTCGATTTCGGGATATGCCAGCTGCTCCATGGCATCGATACCACGGCTGATATCCCACACGCGTTCGCCAATGACTGTTCTGCCCAAATTCACTGCGGTCATGGCAGTGAAGCAGCACTGATGCACACCACCGGGGCCGGGGTAACGGCGAGAACGGGTCTCGCCCATGCCACGCTGCTCGATACACAAAGTGGCAAAGCCGTTTTCCACAGCCTGCAAGCCGTAACAGTTAGCAGGATGCCAAGTCGTATCGATCTCATATTTCACCATGCCCAGGGAGTTGTGGAAACCGGTAGTATGACCCTGCAAGGCGATGGCCAGAGGATAGCTTGCCTTTCCCTGCTTGGGAATCAGCAGATAGGCAGGAACAAGGTTCTCCTTCTCGCTGACATAGGTGAAGCGAATACGCTTATAGGTTTCGAAATCCACCTCTTCCTCGATCTCTACCTCCACAGGACAGGCATTTTCCGCAATGACATCCAAACCCAGCAGTTCCCGGAGCTTTTCGTCAACGGACTGTTTCCATGTAATATAGTCATTTCCCTCCGCAAATGCCAGCTTGGGTTTGTTATTTTGATTCAAAACATCGTGGCACTGATCGCCATTGATAGGTTTAACCATAATTACATTTCACTCCTTGTAAGTTATGCTTTGGGAGAAAAACCAAAGTACTCACGCGTATTATTATAACTAATGTCCGCCACAAGTTTTGTCAAGGCTTTTTCATTGTGAGGATACAGCCCTTTCTCCACCCATTCGCCGATCAGACCGCACAAAATACGGCGGAAATATTCGTGACGGGGATAGCTTGTAAAGCTTCGGGAGTCGGTCAGCATGCCGTTAAACCGTCCCAGAACGCTGATACCGGCCAGGCTGGTCATCTGATTGCGCATACCATGGAGGGTATCGTTGAACCACCAGGCAGAGCCCTGCATCACTTTGGGATAGCCGTCATCGGAAGTCTGGAATGCACCGATCACCGTACCCAGCGCAGCATCATAGGTAGGATCTGCAGAGTATACCAGTGTTCTGGGCAAACCAGCACCGGATTCCATGTGGTCCAGCAGACCGGACAGGGCGGTGACATTGGTTTCGCCGATGGCATCATAGCCGGTATCCGGACCCATTTTTGCAAACATGCGACGGTTAGCATTTCGATAAACACCCAGATGCAGCTGCATAACCCAGCCGCGCTTCGCATATTCACCGGCCAGGAAGGAAAGGATCTCTGCTTTTACCATGCAGGTCATTTCATGGGTCACATTCTGTCCATCGGAAGCCAGTGCGCAGGCAATTGCCTGATCTACCTGTGCAGCATCGGGTTGGACAAAGCGGTCAAAGCCGTCCAACGCATGGTCGGAGGTACGGCAACCCAGAGAATCGAAATAGTCCAGTCGGCGGCGGAGAGCTTCCTTTAAGGACTCCAGATTTGTCACCGCAATACCGGCAACCTCACCCAGTTTTTGGTAATAAGCGGTCACGCCGGCCTGATTGATATTAAAAGCCTTGTCGGGGCGGAATGCAGGCAGCACCTTTGTAGCAAAGCTATCATCTGTCGCCAAAAGCTTATGATATTCCAAAGTATCTACCGGGTCATCGGTGGTACAAAGCACCTCTACCCGGGAGCGACGAATAATGTTGCGTACGCTCATAGAGGGGTCAGCCAACTTTGCGGTTGTCAGATCCCAGATTTCTTTTGCCGTTTCTTCGGACAGGATCAGGTCGCAGTCAAAATAACGCTGCAGTTCCAGATGTGTCCAATGATACAAAGGATTGCCGATCAGTGCCGGCATGCATTTGGCATAGGCCAGGAATTTTTCGTAATCAGAGCCATCACCGGTGATATACTTTTCTGCAACACCGCAAGTACGCATAGCGCGCCACTTATAATGGTCGCCGCCCAGCCACAGCTCGGTCAGATTGGAGAACTGTTTGTCCTCCGCGATAGACTTGGGAGGTACATGGCAATGGTAGTCAATAATCGGAAGTACGGCAGCTGTTTCATGGTACAGCTTTTTTGCCGTTTCCGTATCCAAAAGAAAATCGTTTCCGAGAAAAGCTTTCATATGTAACCTCCAAAAGCAAGTAAAATCAAGAGGGTATCCTTATTGAGGATACCCTCTCAAAGGTATATCAGTTATCCATTTTTCGATTGCAGGATGACTTGGATTTCTGCCGGGGCATCCACCTTTACTTCTCCGTCGTGGATTGCAATGTGCAGCATGCCCCCGGAAACAGGAATGGATGCATCCATATCCTTTAGTCCTGCCATATCCGGCGCAATATAGGCGGTTTTGCCGCCATCTGCCAGTCGCAGACCCAGAATTTCTTCCACAATGAACGCCAAAACGCCGGAGGACCAACCGTGGCACAAGGAATGGCGCAAACCGATATAGCAGAACGCACCATAATCGCCGTGGATATCCCGAACACCTTCTGCGGGGAACTCGTCGATGCGGCCGCTGCCTTCCAGCCATTCCACATTAAAGTCTTCCCAGAATGTGGTGGCACCTCTTTGCAGCATACCGCCGTAATATTCCTTCAGCATTGCCAAAGAATCCTTGCCGCCGGCAATGGCGTTTGCCTTCAGAATGTAGTAGGCCATAAAGGTGGACATTCCCTTTGCCCCACCGGCCTGTAAAAACTCTGCGTCATCGGCATGTCTTCTGCCGGCCAAAACCTGAAATGCCCGGACACACTTATGCTTACAGGGCATATCCAGGTAGTTTCTGAGCTTCTGCACCAGCCGGGTCGCTGCTTCACATTCCTCAAATTCCAGGAACTTCTGCGCGGCATAGCGAATCAGCACGGCTGTGCCGATTCTGGCATCTTCCGTATGGGCCGTAGGCCAATCCAGGAAGAAGGGATTGTTGGTGGAATCTGTCTTAAAATCGATGGTGCCGTCCTCGGTGGTCTCCCTATCGAATCTTTCCAGAATATCCCGAGCAAACTGTTTCCCCTCTTGGAAGAATTCCCAGTTGCCGGTGGTACTGCAATAATCACACAGGTTCACTACCCACCATGCGCAATAGGAAGGGATTCTGTTGATCCACTCTCCATCCTTCGTCTCATTCCGTAAGATACGAAGAGAGTTTTTGATATTCTCGTTATCGCCCATGATATACATAGACGAAACAATCTCCGGGTGCAAATCACCGCACCAAACCAGTCGGTCTCGCTTGATGCCGTCCCAAATATAGCCGTTTTGACAGCACAGTTTCAGTGTATAGGCGGCTGTATCAAAAATCTGATTCAGCAGCTGATCGTCGGTAGTCAGCTTGCCTTCATTGGCGATCCAGGGCAGGTTATTGACCGCGTATACACTTCGGAACCAAACACCGGCGCCGCTTACCAATTCAATACGGGCAAACCGGAAGCCACTTTGTCCAAAGGTCAGATCAGACAAATTGCTGATCAGTGCCGTAAAATCACGGGGCGAATGATGATTCGTAGCGTTTTTCTCACCAATGCTGCTACAAGCCTCCGTTACGGATTCACCCAAGGTAATTCGCAGCGTTGCCGAGCCGGAGTCTACAATGCGCGTTATCAGCCGGATGCCGCCGCAAACCTCTTTTCCAAAGTCCAGTACAATATACGCGCCCGGCTCACGCAATCCGGTCATATCATCCAAACTAAAGGACAGGCAAGGCTCTTTCTTGATTAAAACCTTTTCGGCATATCTAACTTCGTGTTGATCTTTTATTGCAACCGGAGAAACCAGTTCGCTCACCATTTGAAACTCGTTTTGATTCCAATACGTTTTCATCGTTTCTCTCCCTTCGCTTGCGTTCTTTCAGGCCTTAGAATACGTTTGTCGTAACAATAGAACGATAGCGGTTAAATGTTACAGCTTTACCTTCATATCCGCGCCACATAGGAAGCTGGGGCGTCTCCAGTTCTTCAATAACATCCGTCTTGCCCGCAAGATAGTCTCCAAGGCGCTCGGCGCAGCTTTGCATTCTAAGCAGGAGTCCGCCAAACTGCGCTTCCTGTACCTCTAAGCCAAATGCTTTATTCTCCATAAGCCACATATCCCGGAAACTCCTATAAGCAGCCCGAACATCCCGATCCAGCGCCGGGAAGTCATTGTCATAAATGGCCTGAAGGGTATCCCGATCCTTTGCAGTATACGCCTCACGCAAACGAATGCCCAAATCGCACTTGCGAATCAGCACCTTCAGCATCTTCTGTTCCAGATCAAAAATGTAATCGTACTTTCTCCCGCTGGGCTTGGGCGCACATTCCAGCGCCTTCTCATATCGCTTTGCCAAGCCATCCGGCACCGTATAGTCCACAAGTCCGATAAAAGGATCGTTGTACAGCAGGTATTTATGGGGATTGTTTCGGTGGCTCTCTTCATCGGCAATGATATTCGGCAGCTCCAGCAACATAAATTCGTCAAAGTCATAACCGGTATACGCCTGGAATTTTTGCGCGATATCCGCCATGTCGTAGTTTCCATTATACATCTGAGCCGCTGCAAACAGAGCAGGCAGCGTAGCGAAGAAAGAGCAATCCTTACCGAAATCACCCCACATAGTTATAAACACCGACTCAATGCCATGCTCCTGGGCACTGCGCATTGCTACACGGGTAGCATCTATGGAATACTGCAGGCTGGGGAAATAGCCTGTAAAGGTCCAGATGCCGCCGGCAAAGGTTAAAGGATTGTGAAACTGTCTGTGCGCAGCCATCATATCGTCGTAGTGGGACTTGTCCTTGCTACTATAATCCCAATACACCAGCTCCACATCCTCCGGTACCATATCGATAACCTCTTGGGGAACCCGCATGCTATCCTCGCAATATTTACCGGCGGTCAGCAGGCGCATAAACATATCCGTCCACATCATGATGGTAAAGCCATGATCCGCGGCGATTTGCCGCACACGATTTAAGTGCTCCAGCATGATATCAATCTGCTTTCGGTATCCGTTTTTGCGCAGATATTTGCCGTAGCCTACCATGAATGCTTCATCCATGCCCACATGGGCGCGGCGGGTAGTAAAACACTTTTCCAGCGTAGTAAACATCTTGTCAATGAGCCGATATACCCGCTCATCGCCGATCATCAGGATATCGTCATAGTCAAACAAATCAACATAGTCTTCCCACTTTTTGATCTGGCTCAAATGTGCCAACACCTGAATGCAAGGAACAAGTTCCACACCAATGCTTTGGCAGTGTGCATCGATCTGCTTCAGTTCCTGCTGGGAATAACGGCCGCGCATATAACCGAAATAAGGTTCGCCCTCAAGCTCATAGGTGTCCTCGGTATAAAGCATCAGCATATTGTAGCCCATGCCGGCAATAAGATCAGCAAATTCCATTACCTTTTCCGGTTTCATAACTGCATTGCGGGAGCAATCCAGCATCACACCCAGAGTTTTCTTGCTCATCATTCTCCAACTCCTGTAATAATAGTATTCGGTGCTCAGATAGTTTTATAGCGCACAATATATAACAAACATTGATATAAATAAGAAAACGATCCCTATCCCTTTTCCTACTCAAAACTCAAGGCTAAGCATCCAGTTGTCTGCGCCCCACAGGGCTGCTCCTACTGCCGCTGCATCCATATTTTGCTTGGAAAACAGCAGTTTTACCGAACTGCCGTAGACTTTATCCTTCAAAAGTTCTGTCAGCAACTCTTTGTAGATATCCTGATACTGCAACATTTCGCCGTAAATAATCACCTGCTCCGGATCGAACAGATTTGCCATATTCAGCAGCAGCATACCCAGCGTCAACACCCACTTTTGCAGGAAGCGCATTGCCTTTTGCTCTTTCGCCTTCACCCGTTCTGCCAGCAGGTCATATGTCATTCTTTGGGTTTCTTTCGGGAACATTCTGGTGTAATTTTTTGCCATATTGTATTCCGGAAGCAAATCATCCACAGAAATCCAGCCAATTTCATTATCATAAGGAAGCAGGACCTGACCGACTTCACCGGCACGCTCATGGACACCTGTGCGCAGATGACCGTTCATGATAATGGACATGCCAACTTCGTACTTTTCCAAACGAAGCAGCAGCGCCGTATCCGCCGAATCCATATGGAGCCAGCCGCGGTTCATTTCCGCACGCATAACGCAGTCAGGGTCATGGATTAAAATGCAGGAAATACCGTATCTTTCCTCTATAAGCTTTACCAAAGGGATATTTACCCAATTCTGCAACGCAGAAATTCGGACAGATATTCCATTTTTTGTGTCCACATAACCCTGCAAGCCGATGGCAATATGCCGCAAACATTCCGTTCCCACGGTTGCAATCGCCTTATCGATCATCTCATAAAGGGTGTCCAGAACACACTGCCGTTCTCTTACCCGATAAAGCTCTCTTTGACGGTAGACAATTTGTCCGCGAATGCTGGTAACCACCAGCAAAATACCGTTCATGTTCAGATCCACACCAATGACAAGATTGTCACGGGAACTAATGTCATACTGGTCAGACCTTCTGCCCACCAGGGTTTCCTGCTTGCCGACAGAAACGATATAACCGTTCTCCCGCAACTCATTTACAATGGTAGAGATATTACCCCAGGAAAAACCGGTGATGTCTTGCAACTCGCGTTTTGTTATGGGTGCGCGGCTGCGGATTTCTTCCAAAACCCGTCCTATATTTTCGTGCTTCAGTCGTGTATTGCCCTTCATACCGACAACCTCCTTGGTAAAACCAAAATGTGCCACTTATATCAAAAAATGGTATTTATTGATATTTTACCATATCTTGGGGGAATGTCAATAAAGCGCCTTATCGCAACACAACAGCAAACATTCCATACGGTGCAACCGATGTATGCATACGGATACGGTCACCTTCCAGGCTTCCTTCAGCACCGTAGAGCTCCATATCCTGATAAACACGGTCCAGTTGAACGGTGAAATCAAACAGCTCGTCTTCATGGAGATTCTCAAAGAGGATTGCTGTTTCCGTTTCTGTCTTCTTGCAGATCTGGTAAATGCCGGGATGATCGTCAATACTGCAAATACCATCCACGAAGTCTAACAGCTGCTTTCTGCGAAGATTGGAAAGGAATACACCGCCGCCCTGATTGATGGTATAACCATCAAAGGCATAGACCATGAATTCCGTAGTTCCGTTGTGGTAAGTATATACCGCAGGATACTCTCCCTTGGCATTAGAAAACCAACTGCAAACCTTTGCCTTGGGGTCCAGTTCGCACTTGTAATAAGTTCCCCATCCGGCAAAAACCGAAATCTCATTTTCACCGAAACGTTCTGTACCCGGCGCGCCTGCAAGGGTCGCCTCACGAAGGCCGGTATCGATCCCCCTGCTTTGCAGACGCTGGGCTGCAACGGCATCCAAAATCAGCTTTTTGGGCATTACCTTTAATTCGTCCACACTTTGACCAAATGCTGCGGCGCAATCGGATTCCTCTGCATAACAAACAGGAACACCGTGAACTGTGAGCAATGCCGCCACCGGTGAAAAAGCGGTATTCATCACCGCACGTTCTCCCACAAACTTCTCCGGGAAATCCCAATTCTGCACCTTTCGCATCGGCTCGTAAACACGAACACCGCAGGCGTGCTTGTCCTGCAGGTGCTTCAAAACGAATTCCCGCAAGCCCTGATACCGCAGATAATTGCGATGGTATCCCGTTTCATATTCCAGAGGTGCCACATAGTCGTAGAAATAATTCTCAAGGCCCATACCGCCGTTTGCCCAAACGCCCATTCCAAAGCAATTTAGCAAACTGGCGGGCATGGTGTGGCGATTTCTGGGATAGCTATCCGCTTCCGCAAAGATCTCCACGCCACTGTTTTCGCCCCAATATTGCTGCACACGGGCAAATTCAATGATGGCGTTGAGTCGCTGTCCTCCGAAACGGCGCAGATCCTTGGCAACCCAATAAGGCGCACCGGTCAGGCGCAGGAATGGTTTCGTATTTCCTGCCAGGATCTTTGTCAATTCCAGAGCGTCCACGCCCTCTACATCCCAAGAGGTATAGCCTGCGCAGAATCCCAGACGGATAGAGGGGTCTGCCTCGTCCACAACCTCGCGAACTGTGCGGCAGAACTTGCGCATAGAGTCGCCCATCACCTTGATCCAGGCATCTCTATAGCGGTTTTTGCCGCCTGTAAACATCAGTTCTTCCAAAGGCTTGCCCGTCAGATCTTCTCCCAGTTCTTCCTTCAAAAGTTCCATATGACGATCACAGAAGCAACCGATACCCGGTCGCACAGACAGGCAAAGCTCATCATCCAGCATGATCATTTTCGGCTTTGCCGACAACAGATCCCGAATAAATTGCAGGTAGAATTTCATGAATGCATCATTTTCGGGACATAGTGCATCCATGGTTTCTTTTTGGAAGCCGGTAATGCTTTTAATACGAGTGAAGGCTTTGGTCTTTTCTACAGTTTTGGCATCCAAGGGTGTGCCGTAACCAAAGGAGCGCACCCACACGCCAACCTCAAAACCTTCCCGCTCAAAATAATCTATATTCTTCCGAAGCAGAGCAGCGCTTTCCGTGCGGTCATCCTCAAAATAACAGTCAATCCATGTGAGGAATACTGTTTTTGCATCGACCTCCCGCAATCTTGCTACCGCATCCCTGCGAACAGTATCATTTTTCAAAAAGTCGCTGGAAAGCGGTACATACAGCTTGTTGTTCATAATTGCACCTCTGTCATCGGGTAGTTTTCAAATTCAAGGGTCTCCCCCGGGGTGAGAACTCACCCCGGGAGATGTTCAGTTAAAACGATGCTTTCTTCTTGCGATAAAATACCAGCGTAACAGTCATACCCACCAGGGACAGGACCATCAGCGCAATAAGGAGCGCGGGATTAAAGGAATCACCGGTTTGGGGAGTGTCAGCCGCCGCACTTCTTAACTCCCACTTATCTCTTTTGTTTCTTTCCAGATGGAAATCATTCTCAAGCACAAGGGTTCTGTCAGACGATGCGCTATCCGTGGGAATCAGCATCGTTCCGGCGCTGATATACACCTTTTCCAGTGCATTCAGTCCGGGTACGCTGACATAAAGGCTGCCGTCAAGCACCTGGAAGCTTACATTTTCCAGCTTATATTCGGTAACGCCTTCTTCTTTATTCAGCAGGCCCACAAGCATATTGCCCTTTAAAACCTGACGATTTCCGTAGATCTCCTTCAACTTTTTGCCTTCGTTGGTCGTGACCCGCAACCACAACATATTCTGCGTGGTGCCGGCATATTCAACGGTTGCATTGATAGGATCCACCGGTTTCTGTTCCGGTCTTTCCTTGCTGTTGCCGATCCAAAGGATTCCTTCCGCCTTATTGGCAGTCGTCTCGTTGGTCACCATGAACACAGGTGCGCCAAGGATTCTGCCGCTATTGGGGGTAGCGCACTGCACCAGCAACGTGCCGGGCAGCAGTTGGAATCTTTCTGTAGGAACGCCCTTGGTAAAGCACTGGGAGTAGATATACACACCGTTAGGTCCAGTATAATGGAAGAATACCGTCTGCTCCACACCGTCTACCAGAGCTTGTCCCTGTAGGTACACAGATTTTTCAGGCAGGTGATCGCTCTTTGCAGAGAAATACCAATAATCCCGGGTGGCATCCACTTGATCATAGAAAATCTGCACATCCTGAATCGGAGTACGGCTATCCAACCACACACCGCTTACCTTCCTGACATCCAGATCCTCACTGATCTGATAGTAGGGCGCATCCTTCACTTTGCTGCCGTTGGGCGCGGTCCAGGCTTCCAGCACCGTTCCCTTTTCAAGCTTAAAGCTATCGGTGGGAAGGACGCCGCCTGCAAAGCACTGAGGATAGATGATCAGTGCCGTTTTGCTCACGTCATAGTAGTGGAAGAATACGGTCTTTGCCACACCGTCCACCAGCGCAGTTCCCTTCAAATAGGCCTTGGTCTGCAGCATGGTGTTTGTGTTAAAGGTGAAGCTCCAGTTATTGTTGCCATCTACCTGGTCAAAACCTACCTGCATGTCCTGCAGTAAAGTGCTGCTATCCCGCCAAACGCCGTTGGTCTTCTTGACTTCCAGATCTTTGCTGATCTGATAGTAGGGCGCATCTTTCACTTTGCTGCCGTTGGGCGCGGTCCAGGCTTCCAGCACCGTTCCCTTTTCAAGCTTGAAGCTATCGGTGGGAAGAACGCTGCCGGAGAAGCACTGAGGATAGATGATCAGCGCCGTTTTGCTCACGTCATAGTAGTGGAAATACACGGTCTTTGCCACGCCGTCCACCAGCGCAGTGCCCTTCAAATAGGCCTTGGTCTGCAGCATGGTGTTCGTGTTAAAGGTGAAACTCCAGTTGTTGTTGCCATCTACCTGGTCAAAGCCTACCTGCATGTCCTGTAGGGGCGTACTGCTATCCAGCCAGACACCACCGCTCTTCTTGACTTCCAGGGTGTCGCTGATCCGGTAGTCGGGAACACCCAGGATCTTACTGCCGTTAGGCGCAGTCCAGGCCTCCAGCACCGTATCCTTCTCAAGCTTAAAGCTATCGGTGGGAAGAACGCCGCCTGCGAAACACTGAGGATAGATCACAAAAGCCGCCTTATCCACTTCATAGTAGTGGAAGTACACGGTCTTTGCTACGCCATCCACCAGCGCAGTGCCCTTCAAATAGGCCTTGGTCTGGGGCAGGATGTTGGTGGTGAAGGTAAAGCTCCAGTTATTACCGCTGTTTACCTGATCAAACGCCACCTGCATATCTTGCACGGTATATACTGCGTGGCCGCAAGTATCGCACTTGTTGTTTGTAACATTTGCATGCTCACAATCCACTTTGCAGAGTGTGCACTTTCCCGTGGTTGCGTCCCAAACATGGGTACAATCCTTGGGATCCAACCCCAGAACAGGCTTTTGGGTCGCAGCATCGTAGGTAAGCATGTAGGTTTTTGCGAACTGGATCTGACCGCCGTTGTCCAGCGTGCCGCCGTAGGTTCTGTTAACGGTGAACACATTGTCCTTGGGAATCACGACCGTCTTACCGGCTGTGAGGTACGCCACTGTGTTGGCAATATAAACCGCACTTTGGCTTGCCTGGAAAACAATGTTGACTTCTGTCTCAACACCATCCACCAGCACCTTACCGGTTGCTCTGGTCCATGCGCCATAGTTGCCGCCGGAGGTGTTACCAAACCAGCTGGTATTGGTCAGCGCAGTCTTGGTATCGGCAGACATGGAGAAGCCATAGCCGTTCTCCACACTACTGTTAGAAGTCCACTGATAGCTTCCCAGCTCCACGGTAACCTTTTCCTTTACTGCAGCCTCAACTGCCAGGACAGGCTTCTGTGTCGCTGCGTCGTAGGTAAGCATGTAGGTTTTTGCGAACTGGATCTGACCGCCGTTATCCAGCGTGCCGCCATAGGTTCTGTTAACGGTGAACACATTGTCCTTGGGAATCACAACCGTCTTGCCGGCTGTGAGATGGGCCACCGTGTTGCCAATGAACACTGCGCTTTGGCTCGCCTGGAACACAATATTTGCTTCTGTTGCAACACCATCCACAAGGATCGTGCCGGTAGCCTTGGTCCATGCGCCATAGTTGCCGCCGGAGGTATTGCCAAACCAGCTTGTGTTCTTTAATGCCGTCTTTGTGGCTGCAGACATGGAGAAACCGTAG
>JAZRZT010000037.1:0-3925 GCA_045601475.1 Faecousia sp. | reverse complement strand
ACGTTGGAGAATGCCATGCCGGTGACGAACTGGCCCAGAGCCATGCCCTCACGGCCTTCCGCCTCGTTGGCAACGGCGCCACGCAGACTCTTGGCGATGAGACGGATGGCTTCCAGGTTCAGGCAGTCGGGCAGGTCCCATGCGGCCTTGGTGGTGTAGCCTTCAATGGCGTGGGTGAGTGCGTCCATGCCGGTGGAGGCGGTGAGGCCCTTGGGCATGGAGGACATCATGTCGGGGTCGACGATGGCGATGTCGGGAATGTCGTTGACGTCCACACAGACGAACTTGCGCTTGCGCTCCACGTCGGTGATGACGTAGTTGATGGTCGCTTCCGCGGCGGTGCCGGCGGTGGTGGGCACAGCGATGGTGTAGACGGTGCGGTTCTTGGTGGGAGCAACGCCTTCCAGAGAACGGACGTCAGCAAATTCGGGGTTGTTGATAATAATGCCGATGGTCTTGCCGGTGTCCATGGAGGAGCCGCCGCCAACGGTGATCATGTAATCAGCGCCGGATGCCTTATAGGCTGCCACGCCGGACTGGACATTTTCAATGGTGGGATTGGGCTTGATGTCGGAGTAGATCTCATAGGCCATGCCGGCTGCGTCCAGCACATCGGTGACCTTCTTGGTAACGCCGAACTTCACCAGGTCAGGGTCGGTGGCGATGAAAGCCTTCTTATAGCCCTTGGCGGAAACCAGACCGGGAATTTCGGCGATGGCGCCCTTGCCGTGATAGGAAATAGCGTTGGATACAAAACGATTTGCCATAATAAAACCTCCTAAAGTAATGACAGGATAATGGGTTATCCGTTGATCTTATTATAATCGATACAAATGTATCTGTAAAGAGGAAAAAGAGAAATTGCCACGGCGCCCGGGTGTGTGGTATACTACAGAAAAAAGGAGGCTGTGTTATGGAGTACGAAATGGTGCGGGAGATCAAGAATTTATGCCCCAACAATCAGATGCGGGATATTTTTTTCGACGAGGTGGAGACCGATGACCCGGAGGGGTATGTGCGGACATTTTTGAAGGGCAAGGCCGTGGATGTGTCCTGCGAAATGCGCCCGGACGGCACGGCGACGGTGCATGCCACCTGCGACGGACTGATCCAGCGATTTGACTTCACACCGATATGAGGAAATGCGTCTTCACCGGGCTCTTGCTGTTGGGTAAGAGCCCGGAAAAGATTATGTCGTGCAATGCAAAAAAGGTTGAAATCCCATGAAAATTATGATACAATGCACATTGGATTATGGATATTGGATTACTGCGCCCTTTTTGCCATGAGAACTCAGTGGGATAATCGTATAAACTTTTCAACTTATGCTGTGTTTATACGGTGACTTTTCCGATTTCTAGGCGTTTTTCCACATTTTTAACCATTGACAATGCGGCGGAAATTGTTATAGATAAGATATTTCCCTTTGTGAGAAAGGTGAAGGATATGGGTCTTAGGAATTTTATCAGAAGGATAATTTCCAGAATCAAATGGCGAAAGAGAAACCCTCATAACGGAACGATCTTAAAAAATCCGTTCAACATGGACGCTGTGAAGGTGGGAAACCATTCCTATGGCTTTTTGGATGTCCTGCGGGACGGTGACCGGGGAAACCTGACCATCGGGCATTTCTGCTCCATTGCGGCCAATGTCATGTTCGTGGTTTCCTCAGAGCATAATACCAAAACAGTCTCCACATACCCCTATAAAGTCCGCTGCCTGCACACGCAAGCATCGGAGGCCTTCTCCAAGGGCGATATCGTTGTGGACGACGATGTGTGGATCGGCTACGGCGCTACCATCCTTTCCGGTGTCCATATCGGCCAGGGCGCTGTTGTGGCGGCCGGTGCTGTGGTTGCCAAGGACGTTCCTCCCTACGCTATTGTGGGCGGCGTGCCTGCAAAGGTGATCCGGTACCGTTTCTCCCCGGAGATCATCGAAGCGCTTATGAAGGTGGATTACAGCCGGCTGACAAAAGAAATGGTCGCAGAGCATGTGGATGATCTGTATGAGAATCTTACAGACCCCGCCCAGCTGGCTTGGATGCCCAAGAAGCAGGGTTAAAACACGGGTTTACGGAAGAAGAACATTATGAATGAGCCTTTAATCAGCATATGTATTCCCACCTATAACCGGGCGGCGTATCTGGAAAAGACCCTGGCGTCCATCGTCAGCCAGCCCGCGTTTCAAAGCAAATTGGCAGAGGTGGTCATCTCCGATAACGCCTCTACCGACAATACCCAAGAAGTTGCCGGCGCTTATGCCCGCCGATATGACAACATCCGCTATTTCCGAAATGAGGAAAATGTGCGGGACGAAAACTTCCCCCTGGCCCTCAGCCGGGCAAGGGGCATTCTGCGGAAGCTGAACAACGACACGCTGCTGCTCAGGCCCGATGCTTTGGAAAACCTGTGCGCTCTGGCGCAGAAGTACAGGCAGGACAGACCTTCTATTTATCTGAGCAATCGACCTGGCGACGCAGAGAGATGTCTCAATTTCCGGGACTTTGCGGTGTCGGAAGGACACCGCGTCACTTGGCTGGGGTCGTTTACCATATGGGACCATGAATGTGAAAACATTCAGGAAGACCTGTACGGCTGTAGCTTAAGTCTTTGGCAGGTGAGAAAATTCTACGAGAACGCCTGCAAAAAAGATGCCGTCGTGGTTTGTGGCGGTGTTTTTGGAGAAGCCCAGTCTGTTGCCAACAAGGATCTCAGCTACGGCCTGTACAATGTGTTTTACCGCAACTACATGACGCTCCTTGACCCTTATGTCCAAAGGGGAGCGTTGGACGGCACGGATAGGGAGAAGATCGAAAAGGATCTTCTGTATCAGTTCTTTACCCACTGGCTTGTGCGGTGGGAGCTGAGCCGCTCCCAATGTCAGTACTGCGAAGCGGAAAACCTCAAAGACTGTGTGTTTAAGCAGTATGAGAACAAGCCCTATTGGCCGGATTACTTGCAATACTATAAGAAACAGCTCCTTATCGGCCGGGTGAAGACTTTCGCCCGGAGGATCCTCAAAGGGCGTTAAGGAAACCACAGGAGACACCATGGCCGGAAACACTACCGAAAATAAAAACGCGGTCTTTAACACCATAAAGTCTGTGTTTGGCATCATCTATCCGCTGATCACATTCCCCTATGTATCCAGAGTGCTGATGGCGGAGAATATGGGAAAGATCAATTTCGGCAACTCCATCGTCAGCTACTTTACCCTGATCGCATCCCTGGGTGTCACTACCTACGCCATCCGGGAGTGCGCCAAAGTCCGGGATGACCCGGAGCAACTGGGCAAGACCGCAAGCCAGATCCTGTCGGTCAATCTGTTGTCCACGGTGGTCGCTTACCTGTTTTTGGGCATCGCCCTGCTCATTGCCGCGCCGCTGAAGGATTACCGGATGCTCATCTGCATCCAGAGCTTGTCGATCCTGTTTACAACCTTCGGCGCGGACTGGCTGAACACTGCCATGGAGGACATCAAAAGCATCGCCGTCAGGACGATGGCGGTCCAGGTTTTGTCCCTGGTGCTGATGTTTGTCTTCGTCAGAGAACCGGCCCATTATATCCGCTATGTGGTGATCAGCGTGATCGCCGCCAGCGGCGCCAACTTTCTCAATATTTTCTACAGAAGAAAATACTGCAAAGTCAAACTGACCCTCCGCATGGACTTAAAAAAGCACTTACCTCCGATTTTGCTTTTGTTTTCCATGCTCCTCTCTCAAACCATCTACAGCAACTCCGATATCACCATGCTGGGGCTGATGAAAGGCGACTTTGAAGTGGGCCTGTACAGCACCGCAGTGAAGATATATCATTTGGTCAACACCGTGATCGCCTCTGTGGCGTGGGTGGTGATGCCCAAATTGTCCCTTGGCTTTGCCAGACAGGATTACAGCGACATTAACCGGCTGCTGAAATATTCT
>JAZRZT010000036.1:0-7201 GCA_045601475.1 Faecousia sp. | reverse complement strand
GATACCTTCACCGGTATAATCCACATTCAGCACCTGGGCGCCGCTGTGCAGTGTTTCCACCATGCCGCCCATGGAATAGGGCAATGTTACCGTGACATGATGGCGGCTGTGGCCCAAGGCATCTTCGATTGCCTTCAGGAGGTTTTCCATGCCCGCGCCAGTGGCGGCGGGCATCTTCACCACATCTTTGCCGATGGGAATATCCACAGGGCTGACAAGATCGGCTTTGTTGTAGCACCGCAGTACCTTGGTCCCCGGCTTTGCCAGTTTGTTGATCAGGCTGTCCACCACGCGGATATGCTCCTCCCGGTTGGGATCAGCGGAGTCGATCACATGGAGCAGCAGGTCCGCATATTCCAGTTCCTCCAACGTTGCCCGGAAGGCATCCACCAAATGGTGGGGCAGTTTTGCGATAAAACCGACGGTGTCAGACAGGATCACATCCAAGTTATCGGACACGTGAAGCTGACGGGATGTGGTGTCCAGAGTGTCAAACAGCCGGTTATTGGCGGGGATGCCCGCATCGGTCAGCTGATTTAAGAGTGTGGACTTGCCGGCGTTGGTATACCCCACGATGGCCACCACAGGGACAGAATTTTTCTGTCTTCTCTCCCGCTGGACGCCACGGACATGGCGCACCTGCTCCAATTCATTCTGCAGTCTTGCGATCCGTTCCCGGATGTGACGGCGGTCGGACTCCAGTTTCGTCTCGCCGGGGCCTCTTGTGCCAATACCGCCGCCCTGGCGGGACAGGCTCTTGCCCATACCGGAAAGCCGGGGCAGCAGATACTTATACTGGGCGAGCTCCACCTGCAGGCGGCCTTCCTTGGTCTTGGCCCGCTGGGCAAAGATATCCAGAATCAAGGCGCTTCTGTCTAGCACCGTTACGCCCAGGATCTCTTCCAGGGCCCGGATATGACCGGGAGAAAGCTCGTTGTCAAAGACCACCATGGTAGACTCGGTGGCTTCCACCAGCATTTTGACTTCCAATGCTTTGCCTTCGCCGATGAAGCTGTGGGAGTCTGGGGTATGGCGGTTTTGCAGGACTTTGCCGGTGCAAAAGCCGCCGGCAGTCTCCAAAAGCGCCTCCAGTTCGTCTAAGGTCTCATATGTGGTTGTCTGGTCCGCCCGAAAGCAATCGGCATTCAGTCCCACCAGGACCGCCCGTTCGCTCACCGGCTTTTCAAAACTTAGATCCATACATCCTCCGGGGTACTATTCCCCCATTTTTCATTTCATGTTATTATATCACATTTCCCGGGAATAAGACAACCTTTTTTCCGCAGATTTTGTCGTATGGGGAAAGAAAAAACCCGCATCTTACGATGCGGGTTCAATTCTTACTTCAGGCCGAAGCGCTTATTGAAACGATCGACACGTCCACCGGTGTCAACCAGCTTCTGCTTGCCGGTATAGAAAGGGTGGCACTTGGAGCAGATCTCAACGCGGATCTCCTTCTTGGTGGAGCCGGTGGTAAAGGTGTTACCGCAGGCGCAGCGAATGGTGGTCTGTTCGTAGTTGGGATGGATGCCTTCTCTCATTTTGTTCACCTCTTTCTTGTGATGTAAAAGGGCATAATTGCCCTAATTAGCTTTAATCGCCCGGATATCATAACACATCCGTTTTCATAATGCAAGTGTTTTTTCTATTTTTTTATATTTTTTCTGCAAGTTCAAAACGCCCAGTTGCCGTTACGGAAGATCGCCACAGTCTTACCATCCTGGGTGGTCGCATCGATGTTCATGGTGTCACAGCCGATCATAAAGTCCTCGTGGATCATGGAGTCATTGATACCCAGCTGGCGACACTCCTCCAGGGTCTTTTCGTGGTAGTTATCGATGGTGTCGGCATAGCCCATGCCCATGGCCAGGTGGCAGGAGGCGTTTTCATCAAACAGGGTGTTATAAAACAGCAGGCCGCTTTCGGCAATGGGGCTTCTCTGAGGCACCAAGGCACACTCGCCCAGGTAGGCAGCCCCCTCGTCCATTTCCAGCATGGTCTTTAAAAGTTCTGCCCCCTGTTCTGCCCCGCTTTCCACAGCCTTGCCGTTTTTGAAGCGGATCCAGAAATTGTCAATAATCTGACCCTGGTAGGACAAAGGCTTGGTGGAATACACAATGCCCTCTGCCTTACCTCGCATGGGAGAGATAAAGCATTCCTCGCTGGGAATATTGGGGTTGAACAAAATCCCCTTCTTACTGAAATCCGCGCCGCCGCGGAACACAGCTTCGGGGATCATGCCCACAGTCAAATCTGTGCCGTTATCGGCGGTGTAGTGCAGGGATGCGATGTGCAGGCTGTTGAGATGGTCGCAGCGCTCCTTGAGGTTTTTGTTGTGGGCTTCCCAAGCCTGGATGGGGTCGCCATCCACGCGGGAGGTGTAGAGAATCGCCTCCCACAATTTCTCTACAGCCTGATTCTTGGACAGGCCGGGGAACACCTTCTTGGCCCAGGCAACACCGGGCACAGCGGCGATGCACCACTGCTGCACGCCTTCCAGCTGGTCCTTATAAGGCTTCAGGATGGGGAAAGACAGTTTTCTTGCCTTTGCCAGCTTATCCATATTCATTCCCTTCAGACCATCAGGGTCCTCGGAGATCAGATGGATCACACAGGGCACAGTATCCACCATATGCTGGCGGCGGGCTTTCTCCCATTCAGTAACCTCACCCAAAACTTTCACTGCCCGATAGCGCACATGGACCTTTGCCAAAGGCTGGTAGTTCCACTCCACCATGACCTTGCGGGCCTTGGCCTTGTAGGCCTCCTCCACCACCATCTGCACAAATTCCGGCTGGTCCAGGTCTGCATAAACAATGACCTCCTGGCCCTTCTGTACATTCACACCCATACGGACGATGAGCTTTGCATAGTCCCGAAGAACGGTTTTCTTCATAACAGAATCTCCTTTCGGTTTTTAGATAGTGTATCAAACAGAAGCATTTTCGTCAATCTCTGTTGCAATCTTTCCCCGAATGGTCTATAATTATGGCATATTTTTACGGAGGCTTTTTTATGCTGACGAAACAGGAATTTCAAGAGAAAATCGGAAGCGGCATCCTTTTGGACGGCGCCACAGGCTCCAACCTCATGCTTGCGGGCATGCCCAGAGGCTGCTGCACCGAGCAATGGATATTGGAAAATCCGGAGGCACTGGTTGCTTTGCAGCAACAGTATGCCGAGGCCGGAAGCGGCATTATTTACGCCCCCACATTCCAGGCACAGCCTATTGCTTTAGAGCGAGTGGGTTTGGAAAAGGAAACGGAAAAGATCAACGCCCAGCTTATCGCCCTTTCCCGGAAAGCTGCTCCCCACGCCTTGATTGCCGGTGATATCACTACCCTGTCCGCTTTCTGCGACACATGGGACCCTGCAAACTTTGACCTGCTGGTGGCAAATTACCGGCGGCAGATTCGGGGTCTGATAGACGGCGGCGCAGATCTTTTGGCGGCGGAAACTCTGGTTTATCCCCAGGATGCGGAAGCGATTCTTACCGCTGCGGAACTGGAAGGCGCGGGCGCTACTGTTTACAGCTTTACCATGCAGTCCGGGGGCATTCTCTTCTCCGGGGCGGATGCCGGGCCTGTTCTGAAAGAACTGGAAGACTCCGGGGCGGCAGCAGTTGGTTTCAACTGTGTGGCGGCGGATATGATGACCCCCTATTTGGTAAGCAAGCTCAGAAGATTTGTCAAAGCCCCTGTGATCTGCAAACCCAATGCCGGCAATCCCGTAATCGGCGACGATGGCATCGCCCGCTATGATATGGCGGCAGAAGATTTTGCCAGAATTGTTAAGGAATGTAAGGATATGGGCGCAAAACTTTTGGGCGGCTGCTGCGGTACAACACCCAAGCATATTACAGCTCTTAAGAATATTTGATTCTTGACACCCCTCTGTCGAGGGGTGTCATAATTTATTCATATTTTCATTGTCAAATGGGCATTCTTCTGTTATAATGTTTTTGTTATGAAAAACAGAAAACATTTTTATGTCAGCAATAAAAACATGCTGACATGGCTGATGGTCGTGTGCATGGTCTGCTCGGCAGTGGCCCGCATTTATCACGGTGGCGCGGAAGGAGCCAGCCTGTGGAGCCAAATCGTCCTGCCTATCGCAGCGGCTGTGCTGTTTGCACTCATCTGCCTCATCTCCGGCAAAGAGCGTTTTTACAAGACCGCGATCCCCATTTGGATGGTCGCCGCTTACTACTGCTTTGTGTTTGCCGGTCACAACTTCGCCGCTTACCAAAACATGATCGTGGCGCTGTACTGCCTGCTGATGGTCTTTATCGCGGCAATGTACACCATCGTCACCAGTGGCAAGATCCCCGCTACCTGGGCTTTGGTGCCTCTGCTGATCCTGCCGGTATTTGCCCATTGGTATCTGACCAAGAGCATGACGGCTGTGGCTGCAGATGTGCTGATGATCTTAGGTGTTCTGTGTGTAATCTTTTCTCTGCATGTCCACGCCGACGGCGCTTATCACCCCACCTGGGGCGACCGCAAGGACGGTCGTCGTGTGCGCACCCTCTCCCCTATGGCCCAGATCACCTCCTACTTCCAGGTGGAGCGAAACACCTGCTCCAACCTCTTTGAGGAGTCCTTTGAGATTTCCCACATCGAGCGCTACATCCGTCAGAAGCGGAAAGAGGGTCTGACCGATTTCGGCTACACCCATGTATTTCTGGCCGCCTATGTGCGGGCGCTGTGCAAGTATCCTCAGTTGAACCGCTTCATTAACGGTCAGAAGGTCTACTCCCGCATGGAGGACATCCAGTACTGCATGGTGGTCAAGAAAGAAATGACCATTGAAGCACCCGACACTTCCATCAAGGTGCATCTGAATCGCAAAAACACCGCCAAGGATGTGTACGAGAAGCTGAACGCAGCCATTGAAGAGGTCAAGGCAACCCAGGAGTTGGATTCCGGTATCGATAATCTGATCTCCTATCTGCTGCTGATTCCCGGCGTAGTCATGAAATTCGTGGTTTGGCTGTTAAAGCTTCTGGACTACTTCGGTCTGCTGCCCGGCTTCCTCACAGAACTCAGCCCCTTCCATGGCAGTTTATTCTTCACTTCCATGGGAAGTTTGGGCATCCCCCCCATCTACCACCATCTGTATGACTTCGGTAACATTCCCGCATTCGGTGCCTTCGGCTGCAAACGCCGGGCCTTTGAATTGCAGGAGGATGGCTCTGTGGTACAGAGAAAGTACATCGATATGAAGTTCACTCTGGATGAGCGTATTGCAGACGGCTACTACTACGCCGCTTTCTTTAAGCATTACCGCAACATCCTGCGGCATCCGGAAATTTTGGATCTGCCTCCCGAGGAGATCATTCCCGATATCGACTGATTTATGAAACATGAAATCCTCTCCGCCCTGGGGTCTCACCCCTGGGCGGAAGCCTTAATATGGCATGAAACCATCGGCTCTACCAACGACGAAGCCAAGCATCTGGCATCCCAGGGCGCGCCGGAAGGCACGGTAGTCATGGCAGACCACCAAACCAAGGGCCGCGGACGCATGGGCAGAACGTTCCAATCCCCCGGTGGCAAAGGTATTTATATGTCTGTGATCCTGCGCCCCATGTGCAAGCCCGGTGATTTACTACATCTGACCTGCGCTGTTGCAGTGGTTATGTGTGACGCGGTACAGGCTGTTTGCGGTGTGCGCCCAGGCGTAAAATGGATCAACGACCTCATCCTGCAAAACAGAAAAGCGGGCGGAATCCTTACGGAAATGTCTTTGAACAGTGACGGCAGCATAAACTACGCCGTCGTTGGCATTGGCATCAACTGTTCCCAAAAAGAGGAGGACTTCCCCCCTGAATTGCGGGAGATTGCCATTTCTTTGGAAACCGCTTTGGGAAGCCCCGTTTCCCGCGCCATGTTATCCGCGGAAATGATTAAAGCACTGTCGGGCCTTTCAAAGGATCTCCACACGAAAAAATACACGCTTTTGGATATGTACCGCAACGACTGTATTACCATCGGAAAAGAGGTCACGGTCCACACCCCCACAGGAAACAGCCAGGGCCTGGCTGTGGATGTGGATAGTGAAGGCGCTTTGGTGGTGCGGTTTTCCGACGGCAGTATTCGCGCCGTACAGTCGGGAGAGGTCAGCGTCCGGGGTCTTTACGGATATTGCTAAGTATTTACAATTTGGTTATTGCTTTTTCCCGGTTTCTTGGTTATACTAAAACCAGATATTAAATATATGGAGGGCACTTTTATGAAAGTTTTTTCTACCATTATGAAGATCGTTGCCGCCCTGGCTGCCATTGCCGGCATTGTGTACGTGGTGGCTACCTACGGTGATAAGATCGTTGCCTGGGCAAAGAAGATCCTGCGCATCAGCGAGGATTACTGCTGCTGCGATTGCTGCTGTGACGAGGAAGATTGCTGCTGCGATGAAGAAGATTGCTGCTGCGACGAAGAGTGCTGCTGTGAAGAAGCTCCCGAGATCGTGGAAGCAGAAGACAAGGATTTCGAAGGCTAAATAACATAGAACGCGGCGTGTCGAATGCTCGACACGCCGCGTATTATTATGTAATTTCCCGGAATATCTGTGTCACCGTCTCCATATTCGGAGGCAAAGTGCCCTCTGTCAGACAAGCTGCTGTGCCAAAGGCTACTGCGGTTTTGAGACAGTCGGCGCTTGATTTCCCTGCTGCGGCAGCGGCTATAAAACCTGCCACTGCGCTGTCTCCTGCTCCAATCGTGGACACGGCTTCAATGGCGGGCGGCACTGCGGTATATACACCTTCCGCCGTCGCAAGGATCGCCCCCTGCTCCCCCAGGGAGATCATCACATTGGTAATTCCCTTAGATGCAATCGCACCGCCCAATTTTGCAGCCTGGGACAAATCCTCCACCGCACAGGCAAAATACTGGGAGATCTCCTCCTGATTCGGCTTGATAAGCCAGGGCTTCAGGTCGTAGATGTCCTCCATAGCGAAAGACTTGGAGTCCAGGACGATCTTTGCGCCCTTTCTTTGCAGGTCCTTTAAGAATACCCCCACCGCTTCCACGCAGATGCCCGTGGGTACACGGCCGGTGAATGTGATGATCGTATCTTCCTCCACCACCAGATATCTTTGCACTTCATCCAGGATGCTCTCATCCAAGGAAAACCCTGTGAAGCTGATGCGGGTCTCCGGCTTTCCGTCCTCATGAAGGGTAAGATTCTCCCGGATACG
>JAZRZT010000035.1:0-2631 GCA_045601475.1 Faecousia sp. | reverse complement strand
CTCCGTGCCAAAGCTGGTCAATTACGGTTAGGCCCCCTGGGTCCCGCTCGATTCGACCTACCTACAAAAACCCCGGACTTGGAAATCCAAGTCCGGGATTTTCTTATTTCATTCGCTTTTCCAAGGTGGAAGCTGCCAGGGTGGATTCATACACCCTTGTCATGCCGTACTCCACCGTCACGATGTAGGATTTGGGCAGGTCGTCGCAGGGTACGATCTGTCCCTCCTTTTGGGCATTTTCCAAAAATGCCCTTGTGCGCTGGGAGGTAGTGGTGTTGTCCATATCAAAGATCCCCACCACGGAAGACGATCGCACCGCCATGTCGTTACCGATAGAAAGATACATCTTATTCTCCCTTAATGGCCTTCCATTGGGCCACGGCAAGTTCATCACAACGGTTGTTCTTGGGATTGTCGGCGTGGCCTTTCACCCAGTGGTAGTGCAGGTGGTGCTTTTCGCAAAGCTCCAACAGCACTTCCCAAAGGTCGGGGTTTAAGGCAGGCTTTTTGTCTGCCTTTTTCCAGCCCTTGGCACGCCAACTGACCGCCCAGCCTTTTTCCAGGGCATCGATCACATACTTGGAGTCGGAGTACAGCTCCACGATGCAGGGCTCTTTCAGCGCTTTCAGACCCTGGATCACGGCGGTCAGTTCCATGCGGTTGTTGGTGGTAACTTCCTCACCGCCGCACAGTTCTTTTTCGATTCCGTTAAACTCCAAAATTGCGCCCCAACCGCCTGGCCCCGGATTTCCGGAGCAAGCGCCGTCGGTGTACAGGGTCACGGTCTTCATGCTTCTTCCTCTTCGGCGATGGCTTCCACGCGCTCCAAAGACACCAGCTTGTTGCCCTCTTCAATGCGCATGACGATAACGCCCTGGACATCCCGCTTGTAGACATTGATGGAGGAAGCAGGCACACGGATGATCACGCCGCCATTTTCAATAAGCATCACATCGTCGGTCTCGCCCACCACACGGCAGCCGGCAACCCGGCCGGTCTTAGGCGTGATGTTGTAGTTCTTCAGGCCCTTACCGCCACGGCTCTGGGGAATCTTCTCCCCGTTGGGGCCGGTACGCAGGTACTCGGGCAACTCGGTGCGCTTGCCGTAGCCGTTCTCGGTCACAGTAAGGAGGGTCTTGCCTTCCTCGGCCTTTTCCGCGCCGATGACAACATCGCCTTCAGTTAACATAATACCACGGACACCGGCGGCATCTCTGCCCATGGGACGCACATCATTTTCATTGAAGCAGATGGCCATGCCGTCGGCAGTTGCCAGGATGATGTTATCGTCGCCGTTTGTGCGCATTACGTTGATCAGCTGATCGCCCTCTTCCAGAGTGATCGCCCGAATGCCGGTGCGGCGGCGGGTGTTCAAAGCAATGAAGGGGATGCGCTTCACAGTACCCTTGCGGGTGACCATGACCAGGTATTCATCCTCGTGGAATTCACGGGTGACCACCATGGCGGTAACCGTCTCGCCGGGATCCAAAGGCAGGACGTTAACCATGGCGGTGCCACGGGCGGTTCTTCCCGCCTCGGGAATCCGATAACCCTTCCGATGGTGGACCTGTCCACGGTCGGTGAAGAACAGGATATGGTCATGGGTAGAAGCCACATACAGACTCTTCACATAGTCCTCTTCCTTCAGATTCTGGGCATTGACACCACGGCCGCCACGGCTCTGGGTGCGGTAGGTATCCACGGGCATGCGCTTCACATAGCCCTGGTGGGAGATGGTAAAGACGCACTGCTCCTCTTCGATGAGGTCTTCAATATCGATCTCGTCCTCGATCTCCTGGATCTCGGTCTTGCGCTCATCGCCAAACTTGTCACGAATGGCGATCAGCTCTTCCCGGAGAACGCCCTGGAGCTTCTCGGGATTTGCCAAAAGATCGTTGTAATATGCGATTTTTTCCTGCAGCTCGTCGAACTCGGCCTGGAGTTTCTCCCGGTCAAGGCCCTGGAGTGCTTTCAGACGCATATCCAGGATCGCCTGGGCCTGGACATCCGTCAGGCCAAAACGCTGGCACAGCCGCTCCTTGGCATCGTCATAGGCGCTGCGGATAATGCGGATGACTTCGTCAATGTTATCCTGGGCGATCAGCAAGCCCTCCAATAAATGGGCTCTTTCCTGGGCCTTCTTCAGATCGTAACGGGTTCGGCGGGTCAGCACATCCATCTGGAAGGTGAGGTACTCGTCAATGATCTGCCGCAGGCTGAGGATACGGGGCTGCTTCTGATCGTCCACCAGCGCCAGCATGATAATGCCGAAGCTACTCTGCAGGGCGGTCTGCTTAAACAGGTTGTTCAGCACCACCTGGGGATTATAATCCTTTTTCAGTTCAATTACGATGCGCATACCGTTGCGGTCGGTCTCGTCACGCAGGTCGGAAATGCCGTCCAAGCGCTTGTCCTTTACCTGGTCAGCGATGTTTTTGATCAGTTGACGCTTATTGACCTGGTAGGGCAGCTCTGTAACGATAATACGGACCCTGTCCTTATTGAACTCTTCAAACTCGGTACGGGCGCGGACCACCACCTTGCCACGACCGGTGGCGTAGGCGGCGCGGATGCCGCTGCGGCCCATAATGATACCGCCGGTGGGGAAGTCGGGACCGGAGATATGCTCCA
>JAZRZT010000034.1:0-11497 GCA_045601475.1 Faecousia sp. | reverse complement strand
CCCAACACTGTGAAGAAGGCTATGGCTGTGCTTCGCAACCTGGATGTGGACATCACCAACCTCCACGCTGCCGGCGCTACTGCCATGATGCAGGGTGCCTTGGAGGGCCTGACCCGGGAAGACGGCACTCGTCCTCTGCTGGTTGCCGTGACTCAGCTGACCTCCACCGACCAGGAGACCATGGAGCGGGATATTCTGATCCGTGAGCCCATCGATCAGGTGGTCATGCACTACGCCAAGACCGCAAAGAACGCAGGACTGGACGGCATTGTCTGCTCCCCGCTGGAGGCGTGCAAGGTCCATGATACCTGCGGCAAGGAGTTTTTGACCATCACCCCCGGCGTCCGCTTTGCTGACGGCGATGTGGGCGATCAGAAGCGTGTTATGACCCCCGCCCAGGCTAAGGAAATTGGCTCTGACTACATCGTGGTGGGCCGTCCCATCACCGCTGCCGCTGACCCTGTTGCCGCTTACGAGCGCTGCGTGGCAGAGTTCTGTGACTAAGAGATAGGAGAGAAACATGGAAACTTACAAAAGAGAATTTATCGAATTTTTGGAAGGCGCCGGCGTGCTGAAATTCGGTGATTTCACCGCCAAGTCCGGCCGCAAGATCCCTTATTTTGTCAACGCCGGCATGATCAAGACCGGCGACCAGATCACCAAGATGGGTGAGTTCTACGCCAAGGCTTACTTTGACAAGCTGGGCAAGAAAGAAGCCGCCCTCTTCGGCCCTGCCTACAAGGGTATCTCCCTGTCCATCTCTGCTGCCGTTGCATTGAGCAAGGAAGGTCTCAACCTGCCCTTCTTCTTTAACCGCAAGGAAGTGAAGGATCACGGCGAAGGCGGTACTTTTGTTGGTTATGTGCCCCAGGCAGGGGAAGAGATCGTCATCATTGAGGACGTGATCACTGCCGGCACTGCCATCCGGGAAAGCATGGAGATCCTCAGCCACCTGGAAGATACCAAGGTGATCGCCACCTTCATTATGGTGGACCGCAAGGAAAAGGGCCAGGGAGAGAAGGGCGCTATGCAGGAGATCGAGGAGCAGTTTGGTTTCCCCGTGTACTCCGTTGTGGATGTGTATGACATCATTGAGTACCTGGAAGAGAAGCCCGAGCATGCGGAAAATGTGGCTCGTATCCGTAACTACCTGGCCGTCAACGGTGCAAAGGCCTAAGTAGGGGAGGACGGTACTGTGAAGAGAAGTCTTATCGATATTACTGAGTTTTCCGTAGAAGAAATCGACCAGCTGTTAAAGACTGCCTGCGACATCAGCGAAAACCCCAAGAAGTATTCCGAGGTGTGCCGCGGCAAGAAACTGGCGACCCTGTTCTTCGAGCCCTCCACCCGTACCAGACTCAGCTTTGAAGCTGCTATGCTGGAACTGGGCGGCAATGTGATCGGTTTCAGCGACGCCGGCACTTCTTCTGCCTCCAAGGGCGAAAGCATTGCCGATACCGCCAAGATGATCAGCTGCTATGCTGACATCATGGCTATGCGCCACCCTAAGGAAGGTGCTCCTTATGTGGCATCCTTGAACGCATCCATCCCCGTGATCAATGCCGGTGACGGTGGACACTGCCATCCCACCCAGACACTGGCCGATCTTCTGACCATTTACCGGGAACTGGGCCGTTTGGAAAATCTTACCGTGGGCTTCTGTGGCGATTTGAAGTACGGCAGAACTGTGCACTCTTTGCTGTCCGCTTTGGCCCGCTACAAGAATATCAAGGTGGTGCTCATCGCTCCCGAGGAGTTGAAGCTGCCCAAGTATGTGAAGTACGAGGTGCTGGACAAGTGCGACATGGAGTATGTGGAGACCACCTCTTTGGAGGAAGCTATGTCCCAGCTGGATGTTCTGTACATGACTCGTATCCAGCGGGAACGCTTTGACAGCTTTGACGAGTACGAGCGTCTGAAGGATAGCTATATTCTTACTGTGGATAAGTTGGCAACTGCCAAAAAGGAGATGCGTATTCTCCATCCGCTGCCCCGTGTCAACGAAATTAGCGTGAAGATCGATGACGATCCCAGAGCGGCCTATTTCCGCCAGGCCCTCAATGGCAAGCTCATGCGCATGGCCCTCATTATGAAGCTTCTGAAAGAAGCCGAAGAAGGCGTACCTGCAGAGCAGCCCACGAATGTTGTGACCGACGAATTTGTCTGCGACAATCCCCGCTGTATCACTTCCACCGAGCAGGAGATCGTCCATACATTCAAGTGTGTCAGCCCCGAAAACGGCGTTTACCGCTGTGTATATTGCGAGGCAAAGAAGGTCAAAAAGTAAAAAATAAATAAGTGTTGGTGACCGCCGCCGAAATATCCCACAAATTTCGGCGGCGAAACCGATTTTCTCCGTGACAAAAGGTAAAAAATGTCTTCAAATGTCGTTTCATTTCTTGACAGTATCTTGGCGTCATGGTAAAATCTTAAGGTAGATAAATAGTGCTTTCTGCGACTGACGGAACATGTGGAAAACCACAGGGGAACAGAGAGCTTAGGGTGTTTTCACCTGCCGACCGTCTGGGCGCATTTGGCTGCATAGGCCTTGTGCGCTCTTTTTTGTTTTGATTGGAGGTAAATGATGAAAAAAGTTGGCATTATTATGGGTAGCGACAGCGACCTGCCCATCATTCAGAAGGCTACGGATATGCTTAAAGTCCTGGAAATTCCCTTTGAGGTGCATATCTATTCCGCCCACAGAACTCCCGTTGAGGCAAGAGATTTTGCTCTGAACGCCCGGAATAATGGTTTCGGCGTTCTGATCGCCGCCGCGGGTATGGCAGCCCACTTAGCCGGCGCTATCGCCGCCAACACCACCCTGCCGGTGATCGGCATTCCTTGCAAAGGCGGCATGATGGATGGTTTGGATGCGCTGCTGTCTACAGTGCAGATGCCCACCGGTATCCCTGTTGCTACCGTTGCCCTCAATGGCGGCGCCAATGCTGCCCTGTTGGCTGCCCAAATCCTGGCGGTTTCCGATGCAGAACTGGCTGCCAAGCTGGATGCAAAACGCAAAAATGACGCCGATGTCGTTCTCAAGAAGGACGCCGGCGTGATGGATAGACTGTAAACCCTGGTGAAAACCAAAACAATAAAGGAGATAACAATTATGGAAAAGAAGCTTTTGTACACCGGTAAGACTAAGAATGTTTACGAACTCCCCAACGGCAATTGCCTGCTGTTGTTCAAGGATGACTGCACCGGCAAGGACGGCGTGTTTGATCCCGGTGAAAACTCTGTTGGTTTGACCATCGAGGGTGTGGGCGACGTGAACCTGCGTATGTCCATCTACTATTTCGAGAAAATTAACGCCGCTGGCATCAGAACCCACTTTGTCTCCGCTGATCTGAACACCACCACCATGGAGGTTCTGCCTGCTAAGGTGTTCGGCAAGGGCCTGGAAGTCATCTGCCGCCGCAAGGCTGTGGGCTCTTTCTTCCGCCGCTACAATGAGTACTGCACCGAGGGCCAGGATCTGCCCTACTACGTGGAGACCACCTTCAAGAACGATGCCCTGGGCGATCCTCTGGTCACCAAGGACGGCCTGGTGGATCTGGGTGTTATGACTGCTGAGCAGTACGACTCTCTGAAGGCACAGACCCAGGCGATCACCAAGATCGTCGCCGATGATCTGGCTGCCAAGGGCCTTGACCTATACGACATCAAGTTTGAGTTTGGTTACGATCCCGACGGCAATGTTATGCTCATCGACGAGGTCGCTTCCGGCAATATGCGTGTTTACAAGGACGGCGAGTATATCGATCCTATGACTCTGAACAAGCTGTTCTTCGCTTAATTTTCTGACTTAAAGGAGTTCGCCATGGGAGGCTTTTTTGGCATCACATCCAAGCAGGACTGTATGGTGGATGTGTTTTTTGGCGTGGACTATCACACCCATTTGGGTACACGCCGTGGCGGCATGGCTGCCTATGATAAGAAGATCGGTCTGCAGAGAAAGATCCACAATATTGAGAACTCTCCGTTCCGCACCAAGTTTGAGAATATTTTTGACGAGATGCAGGGCACCTCTGCCATCGGCTGTATCAGCGACAGCGATCCTCAGCCCATGCTGATCCGTTCCCGACTGGGAACATTCGCCATCGCCACTGTGGGTATCGTCAATAATTCTGACGAGCTGATCGATCAGTATCTTTCCTCCGGCGCCCACTTTGACGCCATGACCGGCGGCAAGGTCAACTCTACGGAGTTGGTAGCAGCCCTGATCGGCGAGAAGGGAAGCTTTGTGGAAGGCATCCGGTTTGCCCAGAGCGTCATCGACGGCACCGCTAACATCCTTATTTTGAAGGACGACGGCACCTTGATCGCCGCCCGTGACCGGGTGGGCCGTATCCCGGTGCAGATCGGCAAGAACGCTGACGGCTACTGCGTTTCCTTCGAGCAGTTCGCTTATACCAAGCTTGGCTTTGAGCATGTGCGGGAACTTGGCCCCGGCGAGATCGTGGAGCTGACCCCTGATTCTGAGACCCAGCTGGCTGCGCCCGGTGAGGAGATGCACATGTGCGCCTTCCTGTGGAGCTACTACGGCTATCCCACCTCCACCTACGAGGGTATCAATGTGGAAGCCATGCGCTACCGCAACGGCGCTGCCATCGCCGACCGTGACATGGCACAGGGCCGCTCCATGGATATCGACTATGTAGGCGGCGTTCCCGATTCCGGCACGCCCCACGCCATCGGCTACGCCAACCGCACCGGCAAGCCCTTTGCCCGTGCCTTTATCAAGTACACCCCTACCTGGGCAAGAAGCTTCACTCCCGCAAAGCAGGCTGACCGGAATAAGATCGCCAAGTTGAAGCAGATCCCGGTCATCGAACTGATCAAGGACAAGAACTTGCTGTTTGTGGACGACTCCATTGTGCGCGGCACCCAGTTACGGGAGACTGTGGAGTTCCTCTATGATAACGGCGCAAAGTCCGTGCACATGCGTTCTGCATGCCCGCCCATTATGTACGGCTGTAAATTCCTGAACTTCTCCCGGGCTACCAGCGATATGGAGCTTATTTCCCGTCAGACCATTGTGGAACTGGAAGGGGAGGAGGGCCTGAAGCACATCGAAGAGTATGCTGACGGCAACAGCGAGCGCGGCAAGGCCATGCGAAAGTCCATTTGTGACAAGCTGAAATTTGACTCTTTAGGCTTCCAGACCATCGAGGGCGTGGAAAAGGCCATCGGCCTGGATCCCTGCAAGCTTTGCACCTACTGCTGGAACGGAAAAGAATAATTACTTTTAATAAGGAGCTTAAATCATGTCTGAGAAGAGCTATTCTGCGAGCTATGCAGCCGCCGGCGTGGATATTACCGCCGGTTACCGGGCTGTGGAACTGATGAAGAAGCATGTCAAGCGCACCCGTAATGAAGGCTGCCTGGATGATGTGGGCGGCTTCGGCGGCTGCTTCGGCCTGCCTGTTGCCGGTATGGAGGAGCCCGTACTGGTCTCCGGTACCGACGGCTGCGGCACCAAGGTGAAGCTGGCTATCCTCATGGACAAGCATGACACCATCGGCATCGACGCCGTTGCCATGTGCGTCAATGATATTATCTGCGTAGGCGCAAAGCCCCTGTTCTTCCTGGATTACATTGCCTGCGGAAAGAACATCCCCGAAAAGATCGCCCAGATCGTGGGCGGTGTGGCAGAAGGCTGCGTCCAGTCCGGCGCGGCTCTCATCGGTGGCGAGACTGCCGAACACCCCGGCATGATGCCTGTGGAAGAGTACGACCTGGCTGGTTTTGCTGTGGGCATCGTGGATAAGAAGAAGATCCTGGACAACACCAAGATGGCAGCCGGCGATGTGGTTATCGCGTTGCCCTCTACCGGTATCCACTCCAACGGCTTCAGCCTGTGCCGCAAGGTCTTTGATATCGACAATAACAATCCCGACCTGTATGTTCCCAAGGAGGAGCTGGGCGGCAAGACTACCGCGGAAGCTCTGCTGACCCCCACCAAGATCTATGTGAAGCCTGTGCTGGCTCTGCTGGAAAAGGTGAATGTGAAGGGCATCAGCCACATCACCGGCGGCGGCTTCTATGAGAATATTCCCCGCAGCATTCCTGACGGCCTGGGTGCTGTGATTGACCGCTCCGCCGTTAAGGTGCTGCCTATCTTTGATCTGATTGCAAAGACCGGCAACATCCCCGAGCGTGACATGTTCAATACATACAACATGGGCGTTGGCATGAGCATCGTGGTTCCCGCAGAGGAAGTGGAGACTGCCATTTCCGTACTGAAGGAAAACGGTGAGGATGCCTATGTGATCGGTAAGATCGTCGCATCCAGTGACAAGATCGTCATCGAGTAAGAGGGAACAAAATGGCGAAAACGAAGATCGCAGTTTTGGTCTCCGGCGGCGGCACCAACCTGCAGGCGCTGATCGATGCCCAAAATTCCGGCATTATCCAAAGCGGTGAGATCGCTCTGGTGATCTCCAATAATTCCAAGGCATATGCGCTGGAAAGAGCCGCCAAGGCCGGCATCCCCACGGAGATAGTGCTGAAGAAGGTCTGCGGCAGCCAGGAAGCCTTTGAGCGGAGAATCAAGGACCTTTTGACCGCCAACGGTATCGACATGATCGTCTTGGCCGGCTTTATGTCCATTCTCAGCGAGAACTTTACGGGGGACTATCCGGAGCGCATTTTGAATGTGCACCCCTCTTTGATCCCGTCCTTCTGCGGCGTGGGCTACTATGGCCTGCGTGTGCATGAAGAGGCGCTGGCCTACGGCGTGAAGGTCACCGGTGCTACGGTGCATTTCGTCAACGAAATTCCCGACGGTGGCAAGATCATTCTGCAAAAAGCCGTGGAGATCGAAGACGGTGATACCCCGGAGGTTTTACAAAAGCGTGTTATGGAGCAGGCAGAGTGGAAGATCCTTCCTGCTGCCGTGGAAATTGTGAGCAAGCAATTGCAGCGATAAAGAAAGGAAACAGCTATGAATGTTTATGAGATCGGCTCTCTGAAGGAGAAGCTTTCCACCAATGCCTACCCCGGCCGCGGTATCGTCTTGGGCGTGACTCCCGACGGCACCAAGTCCGTTGCCGCCTATTTCATCATGGGCCGCAGCGTCAACAGCCGCAACCGCATTTTCGCCCTGGAGCCCGACGGCATCCGTACTGAGGCACATGACCCCAGCCTGATGAAGGACCCCCATCTGATCATCTATCACCCTGTCCGGGAAGCCGGCTGCGGTCTGATCGTCACCAACGGTGACCAGACCGACACCATTTGGGAGTACCTGGCAAGAGGTGAGAGCTGGGAAGCCGCTCTGCGTACCCGTATGTTCGAGGACGACGGCCCCAACTGGACCCCCCGCATTTCCGGCCTGCTGGCCGGCGACGGCAGCTACAAGATGTCTATTCTGAAAGCCGCTGATCCCGAGGGTAACGCCTGCGCCCGCTTCTTCTATGAGTATCCCGCAACTGCCGGCCTGGGCCATTTCATCCACACCTATGTGTGCGACGGCAACCCTGTGATCCCCACTTTCCAGGGCGAGCCTGAGCGTGTGGAACTGTGCAACGACATTGACGAAATGACCGCTATGCTGTGGGAAAACCTGAACCCCGACAACAAGATCTCTCTGTTTGTCCGTTACACCGATCTTACTACCGGCAAGTATGAGCAGAGAATCCTCAATAAGCACGAATAAAAGGAGAAACGAAATGAAAGAACTGGAACTGAAATACGGTTGTAACCCCAATCAGAAGCCTTCCAAGCTGTATATGCACGATGGCAGCGACCTGCCCTTCACCGTGCTCAACGGCCGTCCCGGCTACATCAACTTTATGGATGCCCTCAACTCCTGGCAGCTGGTCAAGGAACTGAAGGAAGCCACCGGCATGGCCTGCGCTACCTCTTTTAAGCACGTTTCTCCCACCTCCGCCGCTGTGGGCAAGCCCCTGAGCGAGGATCTGAAGAAGGCCTGCTTTGTGGAAGATGTGGAAGGCCTGGACGAAAACCCCTTGGCCTGTGCCTATGCCCGTGCCCGCGGCGCTGACCGCCTGTGCTCCTTTGGCGACTGGGTTGCTTTGTCCGACATTTGCGACGAGATGACCGCGAAACTCATCGCCCGTGAGGTCTCCGACGGTGTGATCGCTCCCGGCTACACTGAGGAAGCCTTGGCAGTTTTGCAGGCAAAGCGCAAGGGCGGCTACAATGTGGTCGCCATCAACCCTGACTATGTTCCCACCGAGGTGGAGAATAAGCAGATCTTCGGCATCACCTTCCAGCAGGGCCGCAACAACTTTAAGATCAGCGAAGAGTTGCTGCAGAATGTGGTTACCGAGAATAAGGAGATCCCTGAAAGCGCTAAGATCGACCTGATCGTGTCCTTGATCACCTTGAAGTACACCCAGTCTAACTCTGTCTGCTTCGCTGTGGATGGCCAGGCTATCGGCGTCGGCGCCGGTCAGCAGAGCCGCGTTCACTGTGTCAGACTGGCAGGCTCCAAGGCTGATACCTGGTTCCTGCGTCAGCACCCCAAGACCCTGAACCTGCCCTTCCGTGAGGATCTGGGCCGTCCCGGCCGTGACAATGTGATCGACGGCTACATCAACGGCAACGAAGAGGATGTCTGCGCAGAGGGTATCTGGCAGAACTACTTCACCGTCCGTCCTGAGCCTCTGACCGCTGAGGAGAAGCGCGCATGGCTGGATTCCCGTGACGCTGTTGCTCTTGGCTCCGACGCATTTTTCCCGTTCCCCGATTCTGTTAAGCGTGGCGCTGCTTCCGGCGTGAAGTATATTGCTGAGCCCGGCGGCTCTATCCGTGACGATTTGGTGATCGAAGAGTGCAACAAGAAGGGTATTGCCATGGCCTTCACCGGCATGCGCCTGTTCCACCATTAATGGAGGATAGAAAATGAAAGTAATGGTTGTTGGTGGCGGTGGCCGTGAGCACACCATCATCAAAAAACTAAAAGATAGCAACAAGATCTCTGAGATCTTTGCGCTGCCCGGCAACGGCGGTATGGCTAAGGATGCCACCTGCGTTTCCATCGGCGCTACCGACCTGGACGGCATCGTTGCTTTCGCCAAGGAAAACAAGATCGACTACGCCGTAGTCGCTCCCGACGATCCTCTGGTCCTGGGCTGTGTGGACCGGCTGAATGAGATTGGTATTCCTTGTTTCGGCCCCAATGCCAAGGCTGCGATCATCGAAGGCAGCAAGGCATTCTCCAAGGATCTGATGAAAAAGTATAACATTCCTACTGCCGCTTATGAGACCTTCACGGATATCGAAAAGGCGCTGGAATATGTGAAGACCACTCCCATCCCCACGGTCATTAAGGCCGACGGTCTGGCTTTGGGCAAGGGTGTTATCATCGCCCAGACCCGGGAAGAGGCCCTGGAAGCCGTTACCGACATGATGGCGAATGCCAAGTTCGGTAAGTCCGGTTCTACGGTGGTGGTGGAAGAGTTCCTCACCGGTCCCGAGGTTTCCGTGCTTGCCTTTACCGACGGCAAGGTGGTAAAGCCCATGGTGTCCTCCATGGACCACAAGCGGGCAGGGGACAACGACACCGGACTGAATACCGGCGGCATGGGCACGGTTGCTCCCAACCCCTACTACACCGAGGAAATTGCCGCGGAGTGCATGGAAAAGATCTTCCTACCGACCATTCATGCCATGAACACCGAAGGTCGCACATTCAAGGGCTGCCTGTACTTCGGCCTGATGCTGACTCCCAACGGCCCCAAGGTCATCGAGTATAACTGTCGTTTCGGCGATCCCGAGACCCAGGTTGTGTTGCCTTTGCTGGAAAGCGACCTGCTGACGGTTATGAAGGCCACTACCGACGGAACTTTGGCAGATACTGAAGTGAAGTTCTCCAATAAGCATGCCTGCTGCGTGGTCACCGCTTCCGCCGGTTATCCCGAAAGCTACCAAAAGGGCTTTGAGATCACCATGACCGAAGAAGCTGAGAAACATACCTATGTGGCCGGCGCAAAGCTGGAAAACGGCAAGCTGGTCACCTCCGGCGGCCGTGTTACCGGCACCACTGCTGTGGCAGACACTTTGGAGGAAGCAATTCGTGAAGCTTACCGCATTGCAGATGGTGTCCGGTTTGAGAAAGCCTACCGCAGAAGTGACATCGGCCAGCGCGCTCTGGCAGCAAACAAGTAAGGAGGATATGCCCTATGGTATATCGCGTATATGTAGAAAAGAAGGCAGGTCAGACTCACGAAGCCGACAGCCTGCTGCGGGAAATTAAGGATTTTCTGCAGATCGGTGCGCTGGAAAGTGTCCGTGTACTGAACCGCTACGATGCAGAAAATATTGAAGAGGGCCTCTTTAACTATGCAGTTAATACGGTTTTCTCGGAGCCCCAGGTGGATAATGTAACATTCGATGTTCCTAAGGGACAGATCGTGTTTGCCGTAGAGCCTCTGCCCGGTCAGTACGACCAGCGGGCTGACTCTGCCGCCCAGTGTATCCAGATCATCTCTCAGGGCAACCGTCCTATTATCCGCACCGCCAAGGTGTACGTGCTCTCCGGTGCGCTCACCGAAGAGAATGTTGCTGCCATCAAGAAGCATGTGATCAACGCTGTGGAGAGCCGGGAAGCATCTTTGGAGATGCCCGAGACTCTGACCGTTCAGTATGCCACTCCCGAGACGGTTGCCACTGTCGAGGGCTTTATCGGCCTGGATGAGAATGGTCTTACCGAGCTTCTGGACAGTCTGGGCCTTGCTATGGATCTGGATGATCTGAAGTTCCTGCAGGCATATTTCCGTGACGAAGAGAAGCGCGATCCCACCATCACGGAGATCCGCCTGGTGGATACTTATTGGTCCGACCACTGCCGTCATACCACTTTCTCCACCCATTTGGATAACATCCGCATCCACGACAAGGCGGTTGCCGATGCATATCAGCGCTACCTGGATGCCCGTGTTGAGGTATACGGAGAAGAGAAGGCCTCCGAGCGTCCGCAGACCCTCATGGACATCGCGACCATCGGCGCAAAGACCCTGAAGAAGCGTGGTCTGCTGCCCGAGCTGGACGAGAGTGAAGAGATCAACGCCTGCCCCATCCATGTCACCGCCAATGTTAACGGCGAAGATCAGGACTGGCTGCTGATGTTCAAAAACGAGACCCATAACCACCCCACTGAGATCGAGCCTTTCGGCGGCGCTGCTACCTGTATCGGTGGCTGTATCCGTGACCCCCTGTCCGGCCGTGCCTATGTGCACCAGGCAATGCGCGTGACCGGCGCAGGCGATCCCAGAAAGTCTTTGACTGAAACCCTGGCCGGCAAGCTGCCCCAGCGTAAGCTGTGCCAGACTGCCGCTGCCGGTTACTCTTCCTACGGCAACCAGATTGGTCTGGCTACCGGCCATGTTGCTGAGCTGTACCATGATGGTTATGTGGCAAAGCGTTTGGAGTGCGGCGCTGTGGTGGCTGCCGCTCCTGCCTACAATGTTCGCCGTGAATGTCCTGCGCCCGGTGACGTGATCGTCCTGCTGGGCGGCCGTACCGG
>JAZRZT010000033.1:0-5265 GCA_045601475.1 Faecousia sp. | reverse complement strand
CCGGCGGCCTTCAGAGCAGCCTGCTTGTCGTCGGGCAGTTCGATGGTAACACCGCAAACCTCTGCAGCGTAAGCATCGCCGTTCTTAACCAGCTTGGCATCGAGGAAGTTCATCTGGGGGCTGCGGATGAAGCCTGCGACGAACAGGTTGTAGGGATGATTGAAGACGGTCTGAGGAGTGCCGACCTGCTGCACGAAGCCGTCCTTCATGATGACGATACGATCGCCCAGGGTCATAGCCTCGGTCTGGTCGTGGGTAACGTAGAAGAAGGTGGTGTTGATCTTCTGACGCAGCTTGATGATCTCAGCACGCATCTGGTTACGCAGCTTGGCGTCCAGGTTGGACAGAGGCTCGTCCATCAGCATGACCTTGGGGTTACGGACGATAGCACGGCCGATAGCAACACGCTGACGCTGACCGCCGGACAGAGCCTTGGGCTTACGGCCCAGGTACTGGGTGATGTCCAGGATCTCAGCAGCCTGCTTAACAGCCTTGTCAATCTCGTCCTTGGGAGTATGACGCAGCTTCAGAGCGAAGGCCAGGTTGTCGTAAACGGACATGTGGGGGTACAGAGCATAGTTCTGGAAGACCATTGCGATATCGCGGTCCTTAGGAGCAACGTCGTTGACCAGACGGTCGCCAACATACAGCTCACCTTCAGTGATCTCTTCCAGACCAGCGATCATTCACAGAGTGGTGGACTTACCACAGCCGGAAGGACCGACCAGAACGATGAATTCCTTGTCCTTGATCTCCAGGTTGAATTCCTGGACAGCCACGACGCCCTGCTCGGTAACCTGCAGGTTGGCCTTTTCCTTCTCGGGCTCGTCTACCTTCTTCTTGGCCTTGCGCTTGTTGCGCTTGATGTCGTCGCCGCTGAAGGGGTAGATCTTCTTGATGTTTTTCAGGGATACGTTTGCCATACTTTCCGACTCTAAGCATACCTACCATTTCGCGTATGCTCTCACCTGCGCCGGGTTTAACAGCCCAGGTATTACGACAGGTCTCCACACTGCCGCACCGTGAGTCCAACGGTTGTTTATTTTCCTCCTTTTGTGACGCACTGTGCCTATTTTTGTGGAGTAGAACACAATACGCCCGGATGCTATAATAATACCATAAGAAACCACCATGTGCAATGGTGGTTTCTCACAGTTTTAGGTATTTGTTTTTGTGCAATATGCCAAATTAATCCAGTCGATACACACCGTCACCAGAAACCGCGAGGCTGTAAGAATAAAAGGCTTCCATAGCTTTTTCCAGATGAATCACATCGGCGACCGCGGCGGTCTCATAGCAGGAGTGCATGGCAAGCTGGGGCAGACCGATATCCGCTGTGGGGACAGATACCTGGGACAAGGAAATGTTGCCCAAAGTGGAGCCGCCGGGAATGTCCGCCCGGTTGCAATAGGTCTGCACCGGCACATCTGCCTTTTGGCAGACCTTGCGGAAGATGGCGGCGGAAACGCCATCGGTGGTATACCGCTGGTTGGCATTGAATTTCAGCACCACGCCCTGGCCCAAGATCGGTGCGTTTTGGGGATCTGCATACTCCGGATGGTTGGGATGGACCGCATGCCCGTTGTCCGCAGAGATCATAAAGGAATCTGCCAGCATACCGGCATGGTCAATATTCAGTGCGCCGCTGATCTTGGTGAGGGTATGGTCCAGGAAGGTGGATGCCGCGCCCTGAACGGAGGAAGAGCCAACCTCCTCACTGTCAAAAACACACAGAACGGGCACAGATGCGCTTTCCTTTGCCGTCAAAAAGCCCTTTGTGCAGCACCAGGCGCAGGCAAGATCATCCAAAGCGGCAGAGGAGATATATTCCTCGTCCACGCCCCAAACAGAGGCCTTCTGGCGGATATACAGATACAGATCGTGACCGAGGATCTTCCCGCCCGCCTGTTCTTCCAAAACCTTCCATAACTTTCCGGCGCTGTCTTTGCTGCCCACCAGGGGGATGGTATCCACGGCGGGATTCCAGGATTTTTCCTCGTTAGCCTTGCGGTCCATGTGGATGGCCACATTAGGGATCAGCAAAAGATCTTTATCAACATCCACCAAGCGGCTTTGCACGCCTGCAGGGGTATCCACCAGCACTCGGCCCGCTACGGACAGGGGTCTGTCCAGCCAGGTGCCCATAAGCATTCCGCCGTATTTCTCGGTGGCAAGGCGGGTATACGTGCCCGCAAGCTCACCGTTCTCTTTTACCTTAAAAGTGGGTCTGTCGGAATGACTGGCGCTGATCATATAGCCTGTGGGATTTCCCAGAGGCACACGGAATGCGATCAAAGCGCTGTCGCCCCGGGTAACATAGTACCGTCCGCCGGGTACAAGGGACCACTTCTCCCCCTCCGTCAGATGGGTATAATCTGCCTGCTCCAACATCTCCCGGAGTGCGTAAACCGCATGGTAAACGCTGTGGGAAACATCCAAAAAGGCTTTCAATTGTTCTGTAATTTTGTCCACGGCTACATTGCCCCTTTCAAAACTGTTTGGTTTATTGTACCTGTTTTTCCCCTTTCCGTCAATGTTTGAAGGCGGAAAGTTTTCCACATGTCGAAATGTGTAGTTTTGTGCGTTTTTTGTCGTTTTTTTTGGTTTTTGCCATGTTTTTGTCGAGCGATTGTTTCCGTTTTTCCTTGCAAAAAGCATTTCCTTGTGCTAAATTATATTTGTCGCAACACAGCGGGGCACCGCTGATTCATATAAGGGGATCGAATTTTAACGTCAGGAGAGGAAATCATGGAAAACTGTACAACTGTAATTATTGCAGACAACAGCGAGGAATTTTGCAACAACCTCGCTTCTGCGCTGATGAATCAAAAAGGCTTTCAAGTCTTAGGCTCTGCCAACGACGGCGAGCAGACCATCAATCTGGTCAGAGAACGTAAGCCCCAAGTGCTGGTTCTGGATCTGATGCTCGCCAAAAAGGATGGCCTTGCGGTGCTGAAGGCTATTTCTGCCATGGAGCATAAGCCTGTTACTTTGGCTACATCCCGATTCGTCACAGATTATGTGGCCTCGGCTGCGGCAAATTTGGGCGTGCGCTATCTCATGGTCAAGCCCTGCGATACCAGCGCTTTAGTGGAGCGCCTGGAAGAGATCCGCGGCGGCACCACCCAACAGAAGTCCTTTCCTCAGCGGTCCAACGCAACCAATATTGAGTCCATGGTCACAAGCATCATCCACGAAATTGGCGTCCCCGCCCATATTAAAGGTTATCAGTACCTGCGTGAGGCAATCATCATCGCCGTCAATGACATGGATGTGATCAATGCCATCACAAAAGTATTGTATCCTCAAGTGGCAAAGACATTCCAGACCACTCCCTCCAGGGTGGAACGGGCTATCCGCCATGCCATTGAGGTGGCTTGGGACCGCGGCGATCTGGATACGCTGCAGAGATTCTTTGGCTACACTGTGTCCAATACCAAAGGCAAGCCTACCAACTCTGAATTTATTGCTCTGATCGCAGACAAACTGCAGCTGCAGCTGAAAGGTGTCAATGTGGTCAATTTCTGAAAAAATCCGGCTGTGACAAACAGCCGGATTTTTATTATAAGGAATCGATAATGGCCTCGGCGCAGGTCATGCCGTCAATGGCCGCGGACATAATGCCGCCGGCATAGCCGGCGCCCTCCCCTGCAGGATAAAAGCCCTTCAGGGATACGGATTGTTTTGTCTCATCCCGAACAATTCGCACAGGAGAAGAACTTCTCGTCTCCGGAGCGGTGAGCACACTGTCCGGGTGGCAAAAGCCACGGAGGTTGCCGTCTAACTGGGGTAAGGCCGTTTTCAGGGCGGTGGTCAGCTTTTCCGGAAGGACATCGTGAAGATCGCACCAGGCAACACCGGGGCGGTAAGTGGGATTCACGCTGCCGGGGCCCGCGCTGGGTCTGCCGGCAAGAAAATCTTCCACCCGCTGAGCAGGGGCAAAATAGTTGCCGCCGCCAACGTGGAAAGCTTTCTTCTCGATGCGCTCCTGCCAGCGCACACCTGCAAGAACATCGTCCCCCGGGAAATCTTTGGGGTTGATACTCACAAGGAGCGCGGCATTGGCATTTTCACCGTCACGGTCAGCGTAACTCATACCGTTGGTAACCACACTCCCCTCTTCTGAGGTAGCCGCCACCACATAGCCGCCGGGACACATACAGAAAGTGTACACCGTTTCATTGTCTAAGTGCTTCACCAACTTATAGTCGGCAGGGGGCAACACCGGGTCGTTTTTGCCGTATTGTGCGGTATTGATCAAGCTCTGGGGGTGCTCGATGCGCACGCCCATGGCAAAAGGTTTTGCCTCCATGGCAATGCCGTTATCACGGAGCATTGAGAACGTATCCCGGGCGCTGTGGCCGATGGCAAACACGGCGTGGGTACAGGGCACGGTCTCCCCGCCCTCCAGAATCAGGCCTGTGATCTGGTCTTCCTTCTTTTCAATATCCACAACATGGCTGTTAAAACGGATCTCACCGCCTAAGGAGATGATCCTTTGCCGGATGTTCTGCACCACGGTGAGCAGCACATCCGTGCCCACATGGGGCTTGGCGTCAAAGAGGATCTCCTCTCTTGCGCCGGCTTTGACCATCTGCTCCAAAATCCAGCCGATGCGGGGATTATTGACGCCGGTATTCAGCTTGCCGTCGGAGAATGTGCCCGCGCCGCCCTCGCCGAACTGGACATTGCTTTTGGGGTCCAATTTGCCTGTGGAGAAGAATTTTTCCACCTTCTCATGACGGGTCTGGGCATCCTCGCCCCGCTCCAATACCAAAGGTTTCAAACCGGCCATGGCCAAGATGAGCGCCGCAAACATGCCCGCAGGTCCAAATCCCACCACCACAGGGCGGCAGTCTGCTTCCATCTTCTTGGGAGGCTTATAAAAGGATACAGGTGCGATCGCACCCCGGCGGCAGCCGCTTTGGCGCAGGATTTTCTGTTCGTTGCCATCCACTTTTACATCGATGGTATAGATGATCTTGATATCATTCTTTTTCCGGGCATCCACACTACGGCGCACCAGCTTGATATCCCGGATCTTGGAATTTTGAATTTTCAGCATCCGCGCCGCTTCAAAGGACAGCTGCAAGGCGCTGTGCTCCGGGGGCAGCGGGATATCGCGAAGTCGAATCATGCTTGTTCCTTTCCTGCATGGCTACCGGCGCAATAGCCGGAGCTCCATGCCCATTGGAGATTATAACCGCCGCAGTCGCCGTCAATGTCCAGCACCTCGCCGCAGGCATACAGGCCGGGCACCAACTT
>JAZRZT010000032.1:0-5660 GCA_045601475.1 Faecousia sp. | reverse complement strand
CAGACCGAAAGAAGCTTTCTCTAAAAGACCCTGTGGTGAAATACCTTCCCGGATTCCCGTTGGAATTGCAGATCATCCATCTGCTAAGCCACTGCTCCGGCTTGTCTCAGAGCTGGTACGCCCAGCATATCACCGACGAATTCCGGGCAGATCCCAATCTGTTGGTAGATTTCATTGCCTCCGTACCCTTTGACCACGCCCCCGGCACATATGCCGAGTACAACCCCGTGGCGGCCTATGCGCTTTTGACGGCCATTGTGGAGAAGGTGGCGGCGGTGGATTTTGCCACCTTCGTCGAAAGAGAGATCTTTGCACCCTTGGGCATGACGGACACCACCTTCCTGCCAACTAAGGAACAGTGGGCACGTCTTGTGCCTATGGAGGATACCGTTCCCGGCTGTATCTTTGAGCGGTATCCCGTCACCAATCCTTTGGGAGGCGCAGGTCTTATCTCCTCCTTGTCCGACTATAAGAAATTTGCCCAAATGCTCCTAAATGGGGGAGCAGGCATCTTGTCTTCGGAAGCGGTAAAGACCATGTCCTCTGTGCAGTTCGGTACTTGGGGCTGCGGTGTCCGGGTGGCAGGAGAGAATTACCGTATCCCCAAAGACTCTTACGGCTGGAGCGGCGCTTACGGCACACACTTTTGGATCGACCCTCAAAATGAGATTCTTGCCGTCTACTTAAAAAACTCCCGCAAAGACGGCGGCGCAGATGCCGTAACCGCCAAGCATTTCGAGGAAGATGTGTACACAAGTCTTTGACTTTCCCGTGGTGCTATGATAAAATATAACAAAAAATATTTTGGAGGAACTATTTATGAAAAAAATTTTATCTTTAGTCCTGGTAGCCGTGCTGCTTCTGGGAATTATGTCCGGCTGCGGAAAGAGCGGCGGTGAACAGCAGCAGGAAGAACCCGCTCCCATTGGCGACGGTATTATCGATGCCGCAGTTTTCGTGATTTTGGGCCAATCCAATGCCGTTGGCCATGCAACACCGCTGGCTGCGGAGGATATGATCACAACGCCTATGAAGAATGTCTTTGGTTTGCACCGTAAAAACAACCAGTCCTATAATATCAAAGAATTGGTATGGGAAGGTTATACCAACGAAGGCACCAATTTAGGCGAGGAGCAGGATTTTGTCTATTCCTTGTCCAATTGCCTGGCAAATTACTGGCAGGATCACATTGATGCCGGTAATGAGAAGAACCTGCCGGATCTGTACATCATCAATATTTCCATCGGCGCAGAGGGTGTTACGGGCAACTATATGTGGAATCCCGACCGCCCCGAGAAGCTGATCCCCGGCAAGCTGGGCGAGGTGAATATCTCTCTGTACCCCTTCAGCCAGCACATCTTCTCTTTGGTGGACAAAAGCTTCCGTGACCAGAAACTGGACTATGAATTTGTAGGCGTCCATTGGCGTGGCGGTGAAAACGATATCTCTTCCATCCTGGCAGATCCTTTTATTGATTTGGAAGGCATCTACACCACCATGTTGGAGGGCTTCAATGAAACCCTGGGCAATCCTCCCATCGTGCTGCACAAGATCGTCTGCAAGGACCGTATGCAGGGACCCAAGCTGCAGATCATGGAGGACGGCAACGCCATGTTTGACCGATTTGCGGAAAAGTACGATAATATCACCACCTTTGACACCCGCAACTATCCGGAGTATGACGCCAATGTGCTGTGCGAAAATCTGTTCCAGACGGATATGATCCACTATACCGCGGAAGTGAACAAGTGGGTTGCCCAGGAGATCTTCAACGGCTATATCAACAAATAAGGAGCATGACCATGCATATTCATCATGATCATATTGCCGGTCCTCACGACCATTCCCATGAGCATACCCACTCCCACGAGCACACCCATGACGGCGTAGCCCATACCCACGACCATTGCCACTGCCACGACCACGAGCACGAGCATCCCCACACCCATGACCACCTCCACGGCGAAGGTCATACCCATGACCATAGCCATGAGTGTAGCGGTGAGTGCGGCGGTTGCGCCGGCGGCTGCAACCACACCCCCATGGAGGAGCTGATGGCTCTGATGCAGTATATGGTGGGTCACAATGCCGCCCACGCCAGAGAACTGGCGGACTTAGCCTCCCAGCTGGAAAAAATCGGCAACCGGGTGGCTTACGAGCAGGTGATGGCTGCGGTTTCTGACTTTGAAAAGGGCAATCTGCGCCTTAGCACCGTGCTGGCAAGTCTTAAGTAAGGAGAATTTCTATGTGCCTTTCTACTGTTTATAAGAATAAGAAGGAAGACTCCGCCATTGTCATGCGCAATGTAATGCGCTTAGAGTGCAAGGATGGCTGCGTGATCCTCACAGACCTCATGGACCGCACCGTTTCCATTGAGGGACAGTTGGTGGAAGCCAACCTGGTGGACGGTTTCGTCATCGTAAAGGAAGCGATTTAACAACATCGTAGGGGAGGGTGTAGGGCGGCCTCACATAGGGATTTACACGGTTTTGAAGAAATCTTTTCCCCCCACAGAAAGCCCATCGTCCTTGAAATACATACAGTATTTCTGCGTCCTCTGGACATTCCTGTGAGAAAAAATCTACTCTTCAAAACTGCGAAGCACTCCAAAGCGAGAGGTTTTTCTGCAAGACAAGATGAAAAGCCACGGCAAGGCTGACGCCTGCCGTGGCTTTTTGACGCAGTATTGCGGGAAAATATACGTTTTGGAGCGTATAAATCCCTATGTGAGGTCGCCCTTAGCCCTCCCTTTTTTCTTTGTGTCTGTGCGGTTTTTTGCAAGAAAAATTTCGCCATATTTGGAAAAAAACAGTTGCTATTACCACAGAGTAAATGGTATAATGAAAATGGTAAACTGTATATCTTTACGAGCGATAAATCCTTTGATTTGACGATATATTCCCGCTATGGGGAAATCCCGAAACCAGGAGGTAAATACCATGAAAAAGAGCTTGTATAACAAGGCTAAGAGACTGTTGGCCATTGTGCTGACGTTGGCACTGGTGGTGGGGCTTATGCCCCGGGTCGCCATGCCTGTTCAGGCCGCCATTACCACAAGTGATATGGTGCAAAACAGTAAGGTGGTCGACCCTCCCACCATCCATAACTGGAAACGGTACTTTGAGGCAGTGAGCACCGAGTATACCGGCGGTGTCTGGACGGATAAGTCTGTCTTCCAAAGCTTTGCAGATTATTTCGACGAAGAGGGCATCCAGAACTTTGTTGGCCCCAACGGCTCTGCCGTGTCCAATGATGTGATGGCTATGCTGGGCACGGACGATGCCAACTTCCTGGTGGCTATGTCCGCCATTACTGCCAACAAGTCTATCTCCGGCAGTTCTTCTACGCCTATGGATAATATGCTGGTGCTGGATGTTTCCGGCTCTATGCAGGGCAATAATGCGGTTGCTGTGGTGGAAGCCACCAACCGGGCCATCAAGACGTTGCTTGATCAGAATGTGAACAACCGTGTGGGCGTCATTCTGTACTCCGGCAACCATCAGCAGGGCAATTCCCAAACGAGTACTGCCAGTGTTCTGCTGCCTTTGGGTCGTTACACCACTACCGACACCATGAATGTCACTGGCGGCACGATCCCTGCCTATCTGACCATTTCCGGCAGCGGCAACAACCAGACAGTCTATGTGGCAAGTTCTGTAAATAACGGCACAGCCAGTGACGAAAAGACAGTTCGTGGCGGTACATACATCCAGAACGGCCTGTACCAGGCTTGGCAGCAGTTCGAGAAGGTTACCGATGTGAAGGTCCCCGTAGGTCACCCTCAGGCAGGCACCCAGCGGACTCCTGTTATTGTTCTGATGAGTGACGGCGCTCCCACTGCCGCCACCTCCAACTACAACAATGTGCAGACCTCCAATGTGGGCAACGGTATGAACACCAGCGACCGCATGGGCTTTTTGACCCAGCTGACCGCTGCCTATGTCCGGGGCTCTGTAGAAAAGAAGTATGGAACTGCTCCCAAGTTCTATTCCCTGGGCGTAGGCACGGGCAACGACAGTGTCGCCACCAGTGTTCTGAACCCCGCCGGCTCCAGCAACACCCTAACCGGCTACTGGACCACCTTTATGAACGGCACCAACGGACAGAATGTGCAGATCACTTCCGGCTGGGGCGGCTGGAGCGTCTATAAGGATGCTGCAGTTGCGGGCAAGAACTATGTGGATCAGTACTGGCTCACCAGCGATGCCACGGGACTCATTAACGCCTTTAATCAGATCGTGAATACCATTGTTTTGGAGTCCGAACACTTCTCCACTCTGGTGGATATTTCCCAGGGCGCCCACCTGTCCGGCTATGTTACCTTTGAGGATGAGCTGGGCGAATTGATGGAGGTCAAGTCTGTCAAGGGTATGGTCATGGGCAATACCGTCTTTACCGGCGCAGAGCTGGCAAAGGGTATGACCTCCGGCGTGCTGGGCACGGTGGACGGTCCTACGGCAGCCGGCGATGAGCTGGTGCGTACCGTCAAGGAGCGCATGGGCATTGCCGAGACCTCTGTGGCCCAGACTCTGATCGACAATGCCTATAATGCAGGCCAGCTCAGCTACACCGATGCAACCCATTACAGCAACTACATCGGCTGGTACGCCAACGAGGCGGGCAAGTATGTAGGCTTCTGGCAGGAGTCCGACGGCTACGCCGCCGACAATGCCCCCACAGATGCCAAGTATATCAACAAGTCCTACGGCTACTTGGGTGCGCCGTTAGATCAGACCGGTGCAGGCAGCGACATGATGCACATTGTGGTCATGGTCCGCACCGAGATCGCCACCGGCCGACAGAGCGTGATCTATAAGATCCCCGCATCCCTGCTTCCCTCCGTCACCTATCATATTGAGCTCGACGGCGAGGACATCACCAAGCCCAAGTCCCTGGAGCGGGAGGGCGCGGATCCCATGCGTCTTCTGTTCGAGGTGGGCCTGCGTTCCGATATCAACCCCGTGAACATTGCCCAGAAGGTTGCCGAGTATGATGCGTTGGAGGGCACCCATATCCATGCAAACAACGATGGTACCTACACCTTCTACACCAACCGCTGGGGCAGCGGTAACGGCAGTCATAATGTGAACTACGATGAGCCTCTGACCCACCTGGTGGCAGAGTCCCATTTCCATCCCGCATTGGAGAACGAGCGGTACTACCACGTGGAAGACGATTTAGTCTACTCCGACCAGAACGGCACAGTGTATACCGGCTCTGCCCGGCCTGCGGCAGGCTACTTCGCCCGTCCTTACTATGAGAAGGATGGCGGCGTAGTCAGATACACCGTAAAGTACGCCCCCATTAATCCTACGGTCCTTGACCAGGCGCAGGAGGGAGATAACGGCTGGTACATCCCCGAGGGTACCGCCCACTCCCTGGCCCGCTTCGCTTTGGCAAAAGAGCCGAACAACCCCACTGGCACTTTGGACTATTCCTGGAATCCCGTGATCCTCCATGATAACGAGGGTTACCATTCCTACACCTTCCTGGGCAACAACGGCACCTTCACCGTTGCCCCCGCCCAGGGCATCTCCCTGAAAAAGACCGTTACCGAGGAAGTGGAAAACGCGCCCACTACTTTCCAGTTTAAGGTTACTTTGAGTGAGGCGGTCACCGAGCCCAAGGTTACCGATCCCGACGGCAACCCCCTGGAGAAT
>JAZRZT010000031.1:0-2559 GCA_045601475.1 Faecousia sp. | reverse complement strand
TGGAAGCCATCGAGGCAGCAGAGGAGGAGATGGGGTTTGCCCTGTGCCTGGGTGCGCTGCTGCAGGCTCTTTGCCGCTGCGAAAAGGCGGAGCTTTCCGGTGACCCGGTCAGCGCTATGGTCGCGTATATCAATGCCAATTTTGCCTCCATCCGAAACATCAGTCAGATCGCCGAGCGATTTTATATCTCCAAGTTCCATCTTTGCCGGGTGTTCAAGGAGGCTATGAAGATCACGGTCATCGATTATCTGAATCAGGTGCGGATCCGCAACGCCTGCCGGTATCTCCGCTCCAGCGACAAGGATGTGGGGGAGATCGCGTTGCTGTGCGGCTTCCGTGATGCGGCCTATTTCAGCAATGTCTTCAAAAAACTCACCGGGACATCCCCCAGTGCCTATAGAAAAGCAAAGACTTCCACCTGATCGGTGGAAGTCTTTGTCAGCTTGTCAAAAAGCTTTCAATATACCTCCGTTTCTGGTATAATAAAGGAAACGGGGGTGTTTTTTATGGATCGGTGGCGAAAAGATGCAAGAAATGAAGCAATCATTGTGGATTTGGAGGCCCTAGTACCGCAAGATCATTTGCTTCGTAAGATTGAAAAGGTTATGGACTACGAATGGCTGTACGAGCGGTTAAATCCGTACTACTGCCATGACAACGGCAGACCCGGCACGGATCCTGTTGTACTCATAAAGATGGTTCTTATCCAGCATCTGTATGGAATACCCTCCCTGCGACAGACATATCAACGGATACAGGATACGCTATCATATCGCTGGTTTCTTGGGTATGGATTGTTGGATAATATTCCTCACTTTGCAACGGTGAGCTACGCCTTTTGCAAGCGGTTTCCGGATGAGCTGACTACAGAAATCTTTGAGCACATTCTCAACAAGGCATTAAACAACCGCATGGTAGACCCCAGTACAATTTTCATTGACGGCACACACATAAAGGCAAGTGCAAACAAGAAGAAATACCAGAAGGAGCAGGTAAAGAAAGCTGCAAAGGTATATTCCGGTCAGCTTCGCCGTGAGGTAAACGCAGAGCGTGAGAAGCTGGGCAAGAAGCCTATTGAGGATGACGAGGATGACAATGATCCCCAGAATCCCACCGGCGGTGGAACGATAGAGAAAACTGTGTCCACGACAGATCCAGAAAGCGGAATGTTTGTAAAGGGAGAGCACGAGCGGCAGTTTGCCTATGAAGCTCACACCGCCTGCGACAGCAGAGGGTTTGTTTTGGGAGTGGAAGTAACTGCTGGCAATGTACATGACAGTGTTGCCTGGGATAAACTATATGATGAAGTTACCCACAAGCATAATGTTCAGTTCGTAACCATGGATGCCGGATATAAGACCCCTTGGATTGCGAAGAAGACCTTTGACGACGGAAAAGTACCGATTCTGCCCTACACAATATACCACGGAAGTCAGGAACGATATAAACCCTGGGAATACACCTACGACCCCGCAAATGACACATACATCTGCCCTCGCGGAGGTGTGTTAAGGCATACCACTACAGACCGGGATGGCAAAAGAACATACCGTAGCACACCCAAGGATTGCACAAATTGTCCTTGTAAGGCAAAGTGCGGAGCGAATGAAAAGGGCCAAAAGATATACACAACTCATATTTGGCAGGAGTATCTGGATCTGGTAGAACAGATACGAAAAACAGAGCGTGCTAAGAGAATTTATGCACAGCGCAAAGAAACGATTGAGAGGGTCTTTGCGGATGCAAAAGAGAAGCACGCGATGCGATATACACACCACAGAGGCTTGGCCGCAGTCACGAGATGGGTCAGGCTTAAATATGCTGCCATGAATCTGAAAAAGCTGGCAAATTGGAGTTGGAACAACTCTTTTTTCTCCGCAATATACCTGTTATTTGCATCTAATTGCGCTAAAACCCCTGCTTTCACTTAACGAAAGCTGGGGTTCTTTGACAGACTGAAAAGCCGGAGGCGGTAAACGCCTCCGGCTTGTTTTTTGTTGTCAGCAGAGCTTTGCGCCGGCGGGGATGGCATCATCCACCATCAGCAGGTTCAGCTTTTCCTCGCCCTTGTCGGTGTGAACGGCGGAGATCAGCATGCCGCAGGACTCTCTGCCCATCATCTTGCGGGGGGGCAGGTTGGTGATGGCCACCAGGGTCTTGCCGATCAGCTCCTCGGGCTTGTAGAACTTGGCGATACCGGAGAGGATCTGACGGTCCACGCCGGTGCCGTCGTCCAAAGTGAACTGCAGCAGCTTGTCAGACTTCTTAACGGGCTGGCAGTCCTTGACCTTCACGGCACGGAAATCGCTCTTGCAGAAGGTGTCGAAATCCACTTTCTCCTCAGAGTAGGGCTCGATCTCGATGGTGGACTTGGGCTTGCTGAGCTCCTCCAGCTCTTTCAGCTCCTTCTCCACATCCAGGCGGGGGAACAGGGGTGCACCCACCACGGTGTTCCAAACGGCCTTCTCGTTAGCGCAGTAGCACCGGGCGTTCCAGGTGCGGGCCTGGGCGGGCACATTCAGGCTGTTGAAGATCTTCTCCGCGGTGTCGGGCATGAAG
>JAZRZT010000030.1:0-3197 GCA_045601475.1 Faecousia sp. | reverse complement strand
CAGGTCTCCTTAGGCTATAACTCCTCCGTCACATTGGTATCCGGCAGCTGCGCCGTGGCTCATAACGAGGACGGTACGTTGAATATGCCGGTGGAGTTTTCCATCGACATGGCCACCGGCAGCTATGTGCCCGGCCCGGTGGCCGTTACCGGCAATTTTATGGCGCTCACTACGATTCCCCGGGCCAGCACCATCGCCGCCTCCGACGCCAATGTGGGCGCGGTGAGCACTGTGGTGGTGGGCAGAAAGTCCGCCGCCTACACCCATTCGGTGCAGGTGCAGTTCGGCGGCATCGCCGGCTGGTTGCTGCCGGATGGAAATTTGGCGGCGACAGAGCAGCTGTTTACGGAAACGACTGTCCCGTTCCGCATCCCGGAGAGTTTCTACACCCAGATACCCAACAGCCCCACCGGGGGTTGTGTACTCACCTGTACCACCTATGCGGGCGCGACTCCCATCGGTGTCAATACCACCGTCTTTACCGTGACTGCCGCAAGAGATCTGTGCGCCCCTGCTCTAAGTATCTCGGTGCGGGATGTGAATGAGAATACTGTGGCGCTGACCGGAAACGATCATGTTCTCGTCCGTTTCTTTTCCACAGCCCGGTGCACGGTTGCGGCGGAGGCGAAAAACGCCGCAGCCCTCAGCACCCTGACCGTGGATGGACAGGCGGTGGCAGGCGGTTTTGCGGACTTTCTGGGTACGGAGCAGGGGACATTTACGGCCCGGTGTACCGACAGCCGCGGCTATACTGCTGAGGCAACCGCGTCGGCGCCCTTGGTGCCTTACGTCCAGCTCACCTGCAATCCTACGGCAAAGCGCCTCACCGCCACCGGCGGGGATGCGGTGCTGACCGTCCGGGGCAATTACTTTACGGGCGGTTTCGGCAGGGAGCAAAACGCCCTGCGGTTATCCTACCGTATCGATGGTGGCGAAGAGGTACTCATTGCCACAGAGCCTGCGGACAACAGCTACGCCGCCCAGATCATGCTGCAGGGGATGGACTATACCAGAGCCTACACCATTGAGGTAATCGCCGCAGACCGGCTGCAGACGGTGATAAAAACGATCACATTGAGTCCGGGTATTCCCTTGTTCGACTGGGGCAATGGGGACTTCAACTTCAATGTGCCGGTCGCAGCTCCGCGCCTGACCCTGGGTGGCGTCCCGCTGGACTACATCGTGGAGCAGGGAGAACTCGATGGCTGGATCTACCGCAAGTGGAATAGTGGCATCATGGAGTGTTGGAAAATCGTCACATTTGCAACTTTTGCCACACAGCAATGGGGTGTCATTTACATCAGCCCTGAATTCGCAAGGCAGCCTTATCCAATCCCGTTTGTAGAGAAGCCAGTAGAGCAGGTGAGCTTACAGGGAAATTATCCCGCTTGGGTTTTCATTGCGAATGAAGGCCGAGGTGCAAATGATGCATATACGTCAGCTCGCTATCATATCGGTACAATCGTTGCGCATAGCAATATCATTGAGTATTATTTGTCGTTTTATGTAACAGGGAAGTGGAAATAAGGAGGGATAACTATGGCATTTAAAATTGCATACGCAGCCGGCCATTGCCTGACCACGGCGGGCAAGAGACTTCCCAAAGCTCTCGACCCCAATCAGACCCGGGAGTGGGTACTCAACGACCGGGTGGCAAGAGCCTTTGCAGAAGCGGCTGCTCAGTACGAGAATGTGGAACTGCTCCGCCTGGATGACCCCGCCGGCAAGGCGGGTAACCCTGTGGAAAAACGCGCCCAAAAGGCCAACGAATGGGACGCAGATATTCTCTTTGAGTTCCATCACAATGCCGGCGCGAAATTGACCAAAGCCGGCGGCATAGTGGCCTTCTGCCACAAGGAAAAGACCGAGGGGGCTAAACTCCGGGATACGGTTTACGCTGCTTGCATCGCTGCCGGTGGCTTGAAGGGCAACCGGGCAAGTCCTAAAAAGGCGAAGGCCTACACCATCTTAAAGAAGTTTAAGGGTGCCGGCGTGCTTTTGGAGTGCGGATTCATGGACTCCAAGGCCGATGCTCCGGTAATTCTGACGGAGGCATACTCCAGGCTGATCGGCTATGCCGTCATGGAAGCCGTCGCCCAAAAATACGGTCTGAAGAAGAAAACCGAACAGGCGGACAAACCTGTAAATCCAACCGCAAATACGGAGGTATGTAACGTGGAGTTGAAAGTGCTGAAAAAGGGTGACAAGAACAGTCAGGTAAAGGCAATGCAGATTTTGCTGTTGGGGCACGGTTTTACAATGGAAAATAATGGCAAGAAATACGGGGCGGACGGCTCTTTTGGCGGTGCTACCGTAAACGGTATTAAAATTTTCCAAAAGGAAAACGGTCTGCCCCAGACCGGCCTGTGTGACGGCGAGACCTGGGCAGCGCTTTTGGGGGTGCAGGGGTGAGTGAATCCATTACCGTGGCCCTGATCACCGGAGGACTTTCTCTTTTGGGCGTGGTGGCCACCTGCATGGCCACCGCCCGGAAAACAGAGAAAAACGCGGCGGTCAATCAGGCGGTGACAGACACCAAGCTGGACGAACTGACCCGGGAGGTGCGGTTGCACAACGATTTTGCCCACCGCATCCCGGTGATCGAGGAGCAGATCAAGGTGGTCAACCACCGCCTGGCGGATCTGGAAAACCGCTAATCGGGAGGAGCGTACATGAAAAACTTTTTGGAAAAGCTGGGGGATCTTCTGAAGGTCAAGACCATTGTGACCTTGGTGGTCATCACCGTTTTTGCGGTGCTTAGCCTGCGGGGAGATATTGAGCCGGACAATGTGATGATCATCATTTCCATGGTGGTTTCCTTCTATTTCGGCACCCAGCACGAAAAGAAACAGTAAAAATCAGTCGGGCGGGAGTATTTCCGCCCGATTTTCCTTATGTTTTTATTGCGACTTGCTTGACGGATGGGAAGATTTTGCCTATAATGTATGATAGTTAAAACTGCGGAAGTGTTGACGATGGTCGGCGCTCTCCCGTCTTTTTCAAAACATATTACATTGGAGGAATTACTTATGAAAATGCCTGTTACTCCCCAGAAGCTGGCTACCTACCTGGACACGCATTTGGAGTGCGACTGCGGCCACGAGCACTATGCCTCTTTGAAGGCTGTGAAGGTGGGCGAGGGCGCTCTGGAGCAGCTGCCCGCGCTGGTCACCGAGCTGGGCTTCAAGAGCCTGTAC
>JAZRZT010000029.1:0-4991 GCA_045601475.1 Faecousia sp. | reverse complement strand
AGTTTCTACAGCGAAAAGGATAAAAAGGATGTGATCCGCCAAAAGGGCCAATCCGTCCGCAAGACCGTGAGCAATTTGTGTCAGAGAACGGCAAGGAAACTGGCCATCCAGGAAAAGGAGCTGACGGCCACCTTTGACCGGGAGCGGCTTCGCCAGCTGGGCGATATCGTCACCGCCAATATCCACAAGGTCACCAAGGGACAGACAGTGTTGGAAGCGGAGGATTTCTACGATGAGGAAATGAAGACCATCGAGATCCCCCTGTCCCCCCTGCTGTCTCCCCAGCAGAACGCCGCCAAGTTCTATAAGGACTATACCCGCATGAAAAACGCGGAAAAAGAGCTCACCCACCAAATGGAACTGGGCGAGCGGGAACTTAGCTATCTGAAAAGTGTGTTGGAGGAACTGGACCGGGCGGAAACGGAGCAGGACTTAGAGGAGATCCGTATCGAGTTGCAAAATGGCGGCTATATCCGCCCCGACACGGCGAAAAAACGGATGCGCCATAAAAAGTCTGAGCCCATGGTGTTCACCTCCACCGACGGCTATAATATTTATGTGGGCAAAAACAACCGGCAGAACGAGGAGCTCACCTTCAAGCTGGCGCGAAAGGACGATTTGTGGCTCCACGCCCAAAAGGTCCACGGCAGCCATGTGATCATCGCCTGCCATGGTACGACTCCCCCCGATGACACCATCACCCAGGCGGCCCAGCTGGCGGCCTACTATGCCGAAAACAAAGGCGGCCAGAACCTGCCGGTGGATGTGATGCCTGTGAAGCAGGTGAAGAAGATCCCCGGCGGAAAGCCCGGCATGGTGATCTATCATACCTACCGTACTGTCATCGTAAACCCCTATAAGGAAATCGTAGTAGACGCGCTGAACGCGGAAAAGAAAGAAGGTACCGATCATGAATGAGCGTGTGGAAAAGTATCTGAACTTCCAAAAGGAGCAGGCAAGAAAAGATCAGGCGGCCTACCGGGACAAGGTGCTGGTGGCGGCGGGATTGTACGACCGGCAGTATGTACCCAAGGAAGAAAGCGAAAACGCCTGGGACGACAGCCTTGTGTGGGATCCCCAGGCGAAGCAGTACTATAAAAAGGTGGGCATTGAGGTCACCGACGAGGAATTTGCCCAAATCGAGCAGTACACCCAGGAAAAGCCTGTAAGCAGCGGAAAGGGCATGTTTGCCAATGTGGGCCAAAAGATCATGGACCTGGCGACTTTGGTGTGCTGGCTGGGCATCATCGGCAGTATCCTCACGGGCATCATAATGATGGCCGCGGCGGAGGAACTGATCTTGGCGGGTCTGTTGATCGCTGTGGGTGGCTCTGTGGCCAGCTGGATCGGCAGCTGGTTTACCTACGGCTTCGGCGAGCTTCTGGAGACCGTCAAGAAGATTGAGAAGAACACCAGAATAGAATAAGCCCAAAAGCCTCCCTTCCGGGAGGCTTTTTTATGCCCGAAAGCATAAAAACCGCGGAATAACAAAAAATGTTCAAGAATAATTCAAATTCCACCTATTGACTTTTTTAGCACTCTAGTGTATAGTGTGCTTAGCACTCATGGGTATTGAGTGCTAACATGAAAGGAGGTACCTCATGGAACTGACCGAACGAAAAAAGAAGGTCTTACGCAGCGTCGTGGATCTGTACATCCGCACTGCTGAGCCTGTGGGCTCCAAGGCCATCACCGAGCTGCCGGACATGAAGTACTCCTCCGCCACCATCCGCAACGAGATGGCGGACCTGACCACTATGGGTTATCTGGAGCAGCCCCATACCAGCGCGGGCCGCATCCCCTCTCCCGCCGGCTACCGGCTGTATGTGGATGAGCTGATGCTGGACTATCGTCTGACCATGGATGAGACTGCTTCCATTAACACCGCCATCGAAGAGAAGATGCAGCGGGTGGATAAGCTGGTGGAAAAGGTCGCCAAGCTGGTTTCTCAAGCCACTGACCTGCCGGCCATTTCCATGGCGGCCCGGTACGGCGGCGCAACGGTGAAGCGGTTTGATCTGATCTTAGCCGGCCAGGGCAGTGTGATCGCTGTAGTTATGTTAACCAACGACGAAGTGGTCAACAAACTGATCAAGCTGCCTTTGAATGTGGCGGAAGAAGATCTGAAGATCTTAAGCGCCGTGCTCAACGCCACCATGACCGGATTAACGCCTGAGGAGTTCACCCCCGAACTTTTGGAGCGGGTTATGGTATCCGCAGGGGCGGCCGCAAGCTTAGTGCCTGTTGTGATGGAGTTTGCCACGGAGACCATGCAGCGCCAGGGCAGCACCAACATGGCGGTTGCCGGACAGATGCGGCTTTTGGGCCAGCCGGAATACCGGGATGTGAATAAGGCTCAGCGCCTTTTGACCACCCTGGATGAGGACACCCTCTCCAACCTGCCCGCTGTGATGCAGGGCACCAACGGCACCAGAGTGCTGGTTGGCCCGGAGCATGTGGCCCAGGAACTGAAGGACACCTCTGTGGTCATGACAAAGTTTGATATCGGCGAGGGTATGCAGGCCATGAGCGGCGTGGTTGGCCCGACCCGTATGGATTACGCAAAGATCACCGCAAGACTTTCCTACTTTGCCGAAAGTCTTTCCAAGATGTTTGCAAAACCGGAGCACTTGCAGCTGCCGGAAGCGAAGGAGGATGAATAATGGCAAAGAAGAAAGAAGAGCAACCGGTAGAGGAAACGGTTGAGGAAGTAACCGAGACCGTGGAAGAGACTCCGGTTGACCCCTGGGAAGAAAAGTACAACGCCGAGCATGACGCCCACTTGCGTCTGGCGGCGGACTATGATAACTACCGCAAGCGTACTTTAAAAGAAAAAGAGCAGGCCTACGGCTTTGGCAAGGCGGACGCGGTGGAAAAGCTCCTGCCTGTGTATGACAACCTGGAGCGGGCGCTGAATCAGCCCACAGAGGATGAGGCCTACAAAAAAGGCGTGGAGATGACCATGACCCAGCTGGTGAGCATTTTCCAGGGCTTGGGCGTAGAGATCTTCGGTGAGGCGGGCGAGACCTTCGACCCCAATATCCACAACGCCGTGATGCACACAGAAGATGAAAACGCAGCCGAGAACACCATCACCCAGGTGTTCCAGAAGGGCTTTAAGCTGGGTGAAAAGATCGTCCGCTTCGCCATGGTGCAAGTGGCTAACTAAGTAAATTAACTTTCTTATAGGAGGAAATGATTATGGGTAAGATTATTGGTATTGACTTGGGTACGACCAACAGCTGTGTTGCTGTTATCGAAGGCGGCGAGCCTGTTGTGATCGCCAACGCCGAAGGCGGCCGCACCACTCCCTCTGTGGTGGCATTTTCCAAGACCGGCGAGCGTATGGTGGGCCAGGTGGCAAAGCGCCAGGCTGTGACCAACGCTGACCGCACTGTGGCTTCTATCAAGCGCCACATGGGCGAAAACTACAAGGTTGCCATCGACGGCAAGAACTACACCCCCCAGGAGATCAGCGCCATGGTGCTGCAGAAGCTGAAGGACGATGCTGAGGCCTACCTGGGCCAGCCCGTCACCGAGGCGGTTATCACCGTTCCCGCTTACTTCTCCGACTCTCAGCGCCAGGCCACCAAGGATGCCGGCCGTATTGCCGGTCTGGATGTAAAGCGCATCATCAACGAGCCCACCGCCGCAGCCCTGGCTTACGGCGTGGATAAGGACGGCGAGCAGAAGATCATGGTCTATGACCTGGGCGGCGGCACTTTCGACGTGTCCATCCTGGAGATCGGCGACGGCATCGTGGAAGTTCTGGCTACCGCCGGCGACACCCGCCTGGGCGGCGACGACTTCGACCAGAGAGTCATGGACTACCTGGTTGCCGAGTTCAAGAAGGCCGAGGGCATCGACCTGACAAACGACAAGATGGCTATGCAGCGTCTGAAGGAAGCTGCCGAGAAGGCGAAGATCGAGCTGTCCGGCATGACCTCCACCGCTATCAACCTGCCCTATATCACTGCCGATGCTACCGGCCCCAAGCACTTGGACGTGACCTTGTCCCGCGCCAAGTTCGACGAAATGACCGCAGACCTGGTGGAGCGCACCATGAAGCCTGTCCGCCAGGCTATGTCTGATGCCGGTCTGAAGCCCAGCGATCTGAACAAGGTGCTGCTGGTTGGCGGCTCTACCCGTATCCCCGCTGTTCAGGAAGCAGTGAAGGGCATTACCGGCAAGGAAGGCTTCAAGGGTATCAACCCCGACGAGTGCGTGGCGCTGGGCGCTGCGATCCAGGGCGGCGTGATCAACCAGGAAGTCAACGACGTGGTCCTGCTGGACGTGACTCCCCTGTCTCTGGGTATCGAGACCATGGGCGGCGTGTTCACCAAGCTCATCGAGCGCAACACCACCATTCCCACCCGCAAGAGCCAGATCTTCTCCACCGCTGCTGACAACCAGCCTTCTGTGGATGTGCATGTTTTGCAGGGCGAGCGTGAGATGGCCGCTTACAACAAGACCCTGGGCAACTTCCAGCTGGGCGGTATCGCACCCGCTCCCCGTGGTGTTCCCCAGATCGAAGTTACCTTCGATATCGACGCCAACGGCATCGTAAAGGTCTCCGCTAAGGATTTGGGTACCGGCAAGGAGGCCAACATCTCCATCACCGCTTCCACCAACCTGAGCCAGGACGAGATTGAAAAGGCCGTGAAGGAAGCCGAGCAGTTCGCTGCTGAGGATAAGGCCCGCCGTGAAGAGGTGGATACCCACAACAACGCCGAGCACCTGATCTACCAGACTGAGAAGACTTTGAACGAGTTGGGCGACAAGGCTACCGAGGATGAGAAGGCTGCTGTACAGGCCGCTGTGGATAAGCTGAAGGAAGCCAATAAGGGTACCGATCTGGAAGCTATCAAGGCAGCAATGGAAGAACTGCAGAAGGCATTCTATCCCATCACTGAGAAGATGTATCAGCAGGCACAGGCAGCACAGGGTCAGCCCGGCGCACAGCCCGGCGATGACACCGTGGTGGATGCCGA
>JAZRZT010000028.1:0-3348 GCA_045601475.1 Faecousia sp. | reverse complement strand
AGGAGGAGGGCAGGGCCATATTGCGGGCATAGATCTTGCTGCGCTCGTCGCCCCGGATGTTGAATTCCGGGTTCTTGCCCAGCAGCTCCATGTTGGCTTCCCACAGGGAATCGATGGTGCCCACGTCCTTCCAGTAGCCGTCGAAGTTGTAAGCCATCATCTTGTGGCCGGCGTTCAGCAGGTTGGGGATGATGTTCTTACCAAAGTCGTTGGAGGACTTCTCGTCGTCTTCATCAGCGATCAGGGCCTCACGCAGAACCTTCCAGTTGAATACGTAGATACCCATGGAGGCGTTGGTGGACTTGGGCTTCTTGGGCTTTTCCTCAAACTCATAGATAGAGTTATCGGGATTGGTGTTGAGGATACCGAAGCGGCTGGCCTCTGCCAAAGGCACATCACGGACAGCGATGGTGCAGGATGCGCCGTGCTTTTCGTGGTAGTCCACCATGGCGGCATAGTCCATCTTATAGATGTGGTCACCGGAGAGGATCACCACATACTCAGGGCTGTAGCGGTCGATAAAGGCGATGTTCTGGTAAATGGCGTTGGCAGTGCCCTTATACCAGCCGCTCTTCTTGTCGTTACGCTCATAGGGGGGCAGAACCTGGGCGCAGCAAAGGCTCTTGTTCAGGCCCCAGGGCTGGCCGTTGCCGATATACTCGTTCAGTTCCAACGGCTGATACTGGGTGAGGATACCCACGGTATCGATGCCGGAGTTGACACAGTTAGAAAGGGGGAAGTCAATGATGCGGTACTTACCGCCAAAGGGGACTGCAGGCTTGGCGGTATTCTCCGTCAGCACCTTCAGTCGGCTGCCCTGGCCACCGGCCAGCAGCATTGCAATACAACGTTTTTTCTGGAAATACATGGTCACAGCTCCTTATGGTTATTGGGGTTTCGCTGAATAGAAAACACTTTAGAAAGGTAAAATCTCTCCATAAATACCATACCACATTTTGTTCCTTTTCGAAAGGGGGCAATATTGCCGAAAAGCAACGGTAATTTTAGTAAGTTTTTACAAGTTTTGGAAAGGAGACGGGCATCCGGGTGGGCATTTCGACAGAATTCAACCGTTTCTCCATCCAAATGATCCCGTGCCAACCACCTAATTTGAAGCCGCAGTCCGGCAAAAAGGCGGTTTTTGTGTAGCCCATGGCTTCGTGGAAGGCTACCGAGTTTTTGTTGCTGGTGGTGATGAGGGCGTAGGACACTACATAACCCTGTTGTTTTAAGTAGTCCTCCAGGGTTTCATACAGGGCTCTTCCGATGCCCCTGCCCCGGGCTTCGGGGCACAGATAGATGGCAGGCTCCGCGCACCAGGAAAAGGCCGCCCGCTCAAAGGGCGCGCAGGCATAGGCGTAGCCCAGCACACCCCCCTCCTCTTCCCACACAAGCCAGGGGAACTGCTTTGTGATGTCCGTGAAGCGTTTTGTAAATTCCTCCAAAGTGGGTACAGTATACTCAAATGTATATGCTGTTTGCTCCACATAGGGTGCATATATACCGAGGATAGAGGGAATATCCTCCACTTTCGCAATTCTGACTGCCATATTCTCAACTCCCGTTTTTCTATCTTTTTTATTGTACGATAAAAAACCTTTTTGCGCAAGGTTGACATGGGTTTTTTCAGGGTGTAAAATAGCATTATTATTGGCTAAGAGGAGGGAAAACCATGGACGCTGGCAGTAGTGGCAATATACCGGGTCGAAGTCGTAAGCCGCGTCATGCGTGGTTTTAACCTTATATCCGGTGTTTGCCTTCTTAATCTTTGAAAGGAGGAAACACAAGTGGCAGAACGCTTTGAGATCGTTGAAAAGGCGATCGTAAAAATGCTGGAGGATAAGAAGTATTCTACCCTCCGGGATATTCTCGTTACCATGAACCCCAGCGACATCGCCGCGGTGTTTGCAGGTCTTGAGGAGCAGAAGATTCCCCTTTTGTTCCGCCTTCTCCCCAAGGAGACCGCTGCGGATACCTTTGTGGAGATGGAGCCGGAGGAACAGGAAATTCTGATTCGCGGATTTTCCGATAACGAGCTGAAAGAAATTGTTGACGAACTGTATGTGGACGATGCAGCGGAATTGGTAGACGAAATGCCCGCCAACGTAGTTAAGCGCATCCTGAAGCAGGCAGACCCCGAAATGCGCAAGTCCATCAATCAGATCCTGCGCTACCCCGAAAACTCCGCAGGCTCCATGATGACCACGGAGTATGTGACGCTGCGGCCCCAAATGACGGTGGAAGAATCCATCCTGCGCATCCGCCGCCAGGGCGTGGATAAGGAAACCATCTACACCTGCTATGTCACAGACAAAAACCGCCATCTGATCGGCTTTGTCACCGTAAAGGATCTGCTTTTGGCAGAGGACGACGAAATGGCGGTGGAAGAGATCATGGCTACCAACGTCATATCCGCCTCCACCCACACCGACCAGGAAGAAGTTGCCCAAATGCTCAGCAAGTACAACTTCCTGGCTCTGCCTGTGGTAGACGCGGAAAACCGCATGGTGGGTATCGTTACCTTCGACGACGCCATGGACGTTTTGGAAGAAGAGGCCACCGAAGATATCGAGCGAATGGGCGGTATGTTGCCCTCCGAGAAGACGTATCTGAAAAGCTCCGCCTGGGAGCTGTTCAAAAACCGTATTCCCTGGCTGCTGCTGCTCATGGTCGGCGCTACCTTTACCGGTATCATCATCACCGCTTTTGAAAGTGCTCTGGCGGCGCAGGTGGTGCTCACCGCCTTCATCCCCATGCTCATGGGTACCGGCGGTAACTCTGGCTCCCAGTCCTCCGTTACTATTATCCGTGCCCTCAGTCTGGGCGAAGTAGAGTCTTCCGACCTGCCCCGGATCATCTGGAAAGAGATCCGCACCGCCGTTCTTTGCGGCGCGGCCCTGGCTATCGTGTGTTTCGGCAAGATCTGGCTGGTGGATAAGTGGCTTTTGGGCAACCAGGATATCACCTTGATGGTGGACGCAGTGGTTTGCCTTGCCCTGTTTGTCACGGTGCTGTCGGCAAAGCTGGTGGGCGCGGTGCTGCCCCTGGCTGCCAAAGCATTGAATCTGGACCCCGCGGTGATGGCAAGCCCCTTCATCACCACCATCGTGGACGCCCTTTCCCTTTTGGTGTATTTCTTATTCGCCACCCTGATTTTGGGACTATAACCACAAAAAAAAACCCTGACTTTTGTCAGGCGGTTATTTTTTTACTTTACCAGCAGTTCTGCGATCTGGATGGCGTTGGTGGCAGCGCCCTTGCGGACCTGGTCACCGCAGCACCACAGGCAGATGCCGTTGGGGTTCGTGAGATCCTTGCGGATACGGCCAACGAACACGATATCCTGGT
>JAZRZT010000027.1:0-5253 GCA_045601475.1 Faecousia sp. | reverse complement strand
GCTGTTAACACCAAGGATGCTATGACCGCCACCATTGAGGAGATCCCCTACGAGATTCTGCACAAGATTACCTACCGCATCACCCATGAAGTGGAGGGTATCAACCGCGTCCTGATGGACCTCACGCCGAAGCCTGTGGGTACCATAGAGTGGGAATAAATCCCGCTGTTTCAGCAAAAATGATTTATCCTCTTCGGGGCAATTTCTTTTATCCTTTCGCAATTGGATGAATCAAGCAATATAGTAATTTTGAAGACCTTGGTCATCGTTTTCGATGACCAAGGTCTTCTTTTTTGTCGCAAGAGAGACCTTGACTATGACTACAATCAGTAAAGAAGTGTCGATTAAAACGATGGTTTTCATTGACAAACGCACAGGGATACTGTATTATTATCCTGTAGCAAAAACGCCTTACAGGCGGCCGCAAACATCCGTTCTGTCAACTTCTGTGAAGTTTTCGGAGAAGTTACGTAAGCAGTGGATGCTGTGGTAAAGTATCCATTCATTAATATTATGCCGGGAGGCATTAAAATTAAGGAGAGAAACAAGTATGGCATTTAAGACTGACATCGAAATCGCACAGGAAACTCAGATGCAGCACATCACCGAAGTCGCCAAGACTGCCGGTATTGACCCCAAGTATCTGGAGCAGTACGGTAACTACAAGGCAAAGGTTGACTACAACATTTTGAAGGATCTGGCTGACAAGCCCAACGGCAAGCTGATTCTGGTTACCGCGATCAACCCCACGCCCGCTGGCGAAGGCAAGACCACTACCAACGTTGGTCTGGCTGACGGTATGCGCAAGATCGGCAAGAACGCTATCGTTGCTCTGCGTGAGCCCTCCCTGGGCCCCGTTTTCGGCGTTAAGGGCGGTGCTGCAGGCGGCGGTTACGCTCAGGTCGTTCCTATGGAAGATATCAACCTGCACTTCACCGGTGACTTCCACGCTATCGGCGCTGCAAACAACCTGCTGGCGGCTCTGCTGGATAACCACATTTATCAGGGCAACGCTCTGAATATCGACGTTCGTCAGATCGTATGGCGCCGTTGCGTCGATATGAACGATCGTCAGCTGCGTTTTGTCACCGATGGCCTGGGCGGCAAGACCAATGGTGTTCCCCGTGAAGACGGCTACGACATCACTGTTGCTTCCGAAGTTATGGCAGTTCTGTGCCTGGCGTCCGACATCAACGACCTGAAGTCTCGTCTGGCTCGTCTGGTTGTTGCTTACACCCGTGATGGCAAGCCCGTTACCGCTGGCGATCTGAATGCTCAGGGCGCAATGGCTGCTCTGCTGAAGGACGCTCTGAAGCCCAACCTGGTTCAGACTCTGGAGCACACCCCCGCGTTCGTGCACGGTGGTCCTTTCGCCAATATTGCTCACGGCTGCAACTCTGTTACCGCTACCAAGATCGCTCTGAAGCTGGCTGACTACGCTGTTACCGAGGCAGGCTTCGGTGCTGACCTGGGTGCTGAAAAGTTCCTGGACATCAAGTGCCGTATGGCTGGCCTGCAGCCCAGCTGTGTTGTTGTGGTTGCAACTGCTCGTGCACTGAAGTACAACGGTGGCGTTCCCAAGGCCGAGACCGGCAATGAGAACCTGGAGGCTCTGGAGAAGGGTCTGCCCAACCTGCTGCGCCATGTTGAGAACATTACCAAGGTTTACAAGCTGCCCTGCGTGGTCGCCATCAACCGCTTCCCCACTGACACCGAGGCTGAACTGAAGCTGATCGAGACCAAGTGCAAGGAGCTGGGTGTTAACGTTGCTCTGTCCGAAGTTTGGGCAAAGGGCGGCGAAGGCGCTATCGAGCTGGCTAAGGAAGTTGTTCGTCTGTGCGAAGAGCCCAACGACTTCCACTACTCCTACGAGCTGGACGGCACCATCAAGGAGAAGATCGAAGCGATTGCTAAGAAGATCTACCGTGCTGACGGCGTGACCTTCACTGCTAACGCTGAGAAGCAGATCCAGACTCTGACCGAGCTGGGCTACGACAAGATGCCCATCTGCATGGCTAAGACTCAGTACTCCTTCACTGACGACCAGACCAAGCTGGGCGCTCCCACTGGCTTCACCATCACCGTTCGTAACGTCAAGGTTTCCGCTGGTGCCGGCTTCCTGGTTGCACTGACCGGTGAAATCATGACCATGCCTGGTCTGCCCAAGGTTCCCGCAGCTGAGCGTATCAGCGTTGACGAGACCGGCAAGATCTCCGGCCTGTTCTAATCGTTTTTGGTAAACTCCAAAAACATTTATGTCTGCGCTCAGCGGCTCTTTTGCCGCATAGCTTCATAAGTTAGCCGCGAAATACACAAAGTATTCCTTCGGCTTCCTTACTTGCTCTGCATCAAAATCCCTCGCTGATCATCAGACAACATATTTTCGGAGTTTGCCTCTGAAAATATGGAAATGGTTACTTATGAAGAGCGCAGGCGGTTTCCCGCCTGCGCTTTTTTCAATATACCCATTGCAAAAATATACAAAAAATGGTATAGTAATAGCCAAGGCGCACGGCACGCCTTGGCCGTGAATCATACCCCATTTTCTTAAAAAGGAGATATTCCCCATGGATATGACTATGGAAACCAGCCGCAAGTTTGTGGAAGTTCTGGCATCTGATGCACCCGCTCCCGGCGGCGGTGGTGCTGCGGCTCTGGTTGGTGCCATTGGTACCGCTCTGGGCAACATGGTAGGTTCGCTTACCGTTGGTAAGAAGAAGTATGCAGATGTGGAAGCTGAGATCATCGATCTGAAGGCAAAGTGCGACGTACTGCAGAAGGAACTTCTGGATCAGGTGGAAGCTGACGAAGTAAACTTCCTGCCTCTGGCAAAGGCCTATGGCATTCCCAAGGATGACCCCAACCGTGATCAGATCATGGAAGAGGCAATCATTATCGCTTGCTCTGTGCCTATGAAGATCATGGAGCTGTGCTGCCAGGCCATCGAGTACATTGCTGTGTTTGCCGAAAAGGGCAGCCGTCTGGCTGTTTCCGATGCCGGCTGCGGCGCTGTGTGCTGCAAGGCTGCTCTGCAGGCTGCATCCCTGAACGTTTTCATCAACACAAAGAGCCTGAAGAACCGGGAAGTCGCGGAGCAGATGAACGCAAAGGCAAACGCCATGATGGACAAGTACTGCGCTATGGCTGACGCGATCTTCAACGAGGTCAAGGCAGGTTTCGGCCAGTAAGGCACATTTATTTGTTATAACCGGTGTATGCACCGATTTTAATGAAAAAACAAATGTGTATCCTGCGCTTTTATATGTTCAGTGATACCTTCCTTGTCTAACAGCGCCTACAAGGTTTTATGGCTAAATGCCGCACAAAATATGCTGCCATATATCCAAGCCACCGGTATCATAGGCTCAAGAATGACCTTCGATATTTTGGTTTGATAGACTTTTGATAGCAAAAACCCGTAGAGTCTATAGGATAAGTATAATGGGTATCAAATAAAACCACCACGTATTATATTCTCTAAATAAAAGAGTTTAGAAATGGATATAATCCGGCGAGTGGGAGTGATCCCACAGGTCTAAAAAGCCCAGTCTTCACCGGACTTTTTAAGGATCCCCGCCATTCATGGCAACACGATGGCAACAAAACTTCATGATTCAACAAAAAAGAGCTAACTGACGAATCAAAGTCAGTTAGCTCTTTTTGCTGAATTCCTTTAGTTTTCTTTCAGGCGGAGGATATACATTCCGTCGTGCCAGGTGTCGATATAAATATAGCCGCGATCGTCAACAACAACGTCTTCGGTGGTGGCGATCATGGGGCCGGGCACGGGGACGTTGAAGAGCAGCTTTTCGGGGTTGGGGGGGATGAAGTATGCCAGCTCCTTGATGTAATAGGGGTCGGATACATCATAAACCCGCAATCCAGCGTGGAAATAGCAGCAGTAAACACGCTTGGGATTATCCTCAAGCCAGTCCTTGCCCATGGGCTCATGGACATTGTGAGGGCCGAAGGGGCCGGGGGCGCCGATGCCGCAATCATTGAAGTTGGGATACGGGAAGTCGGCGGGAACTTCGGGATAGGGGAACTCTGCAACAAGCGTGGGGTCTGCAGGATTGCTGACATCGATCATGTGCAGATTGTTCATGGGCTGTGCGCCGGAGGCCTCCACCTTTTCCTTGGTGAAGAAGGGGAAGCGCTCGCCCTCGTTGGTGAGAACGGCGAAGTTCCTTCCGGTGAGGGGAAGATAGGTGTGGCAGCGCGCGCCGCAGAGCTTGCCCGCAAAGGGCGGCTGCATCATCAGCTGGGAGATGAGCCTGGGACGGGTGGGCTCGGAGATGTCAAGAATGATTCCGCCGCCGCCAAAGTAGCCGAGATACAGCTCGTTGGGTCTGTCGGCAGAAATGGTGCAGGCGTGGCACATCGCCCAGTCCTTTTCGGCTGCGTGCCCTACGGGATAGGTGCCCTCAATCATACCGTCCTTGAACTGCTGGGGCATGAACCAGCGGCCGCACTCAAAGGGATTGCTGGGGTCGGAAATATCCAGAATGCGGACGATGAAGCCCACATAGCCGGGGCACTCAGCGGGCATATAGACATACTTGCCGCCGTTATAGGCAAAGCGATGGACGCCCATGCCGTTGGGAACACCGGTTCTCCAGGTGCTCAGGAGCTTGGGATGGATAGGGTCTTCCTTCAGGTCATAGATCTGGAGACCGTCGAGAGCAGGGTCGCCGGGGTTGATGCCGTGGAGGAAGGGAACACCTCCGCCCAGAGCTACGATCAGAAGACCGTCAGCCACCTGAATTTTGGGGGTGGACTGCGCAAAATAAATCTTGGGATCGCTGACCTCAATATAGTTAAGGACGGTGGGGTTGGCGGGATCGGTCACATCAAGAACATTTACGCCTGCGCCCTTGAAGGATCCGCAGTACATATAATACTTTTCATCGACCTTATAAAGCGCCATCTGGAAGGCGTTGATGCCGTTAAGGTCGGAGAAACCGACCACTTCCATGTTCTTTATATAGCCTTTGTTGTTCTCGCTTTTTGCGTAGAAGGGAATGGCCATAGCGATATCCATTCTGCTTAACTCTTGCGGGGAGGAGGGGTGGGCTCGCACACTGCGGTGTAGTGCGCCTTGCGTGCCTGAAATTCGGGATCTTTGTAGAGATTCATCAGGCGGCCTTCGTTCACGAAGATGTCCTGACCGTGCGCAGCTTTGCGGGAGATCAGATCATGGCAGTGCCAGATTTGGCCTACGGGGCCCAGGTTCTCGACATTCACAAGCTTCAT
>JAZRZT010000026.1:0-2837 GCA_045601475.1 Faecousia sp. | reverse complement strand
CAGCAGGTTATTCTCCGGGGGCTCTACGGAAAAATCGTGGCGGTTGGCGGTGCGCTTAAAATTCCCCTTTGTCCCCACAAAGGGCCGGGCGATCACTCTGCCCACGCCGTGCTTGCCTACAAGAATTTTTCTGGCAATGCGACAATATTCGTAAAGCTTTTCCGGGGGTACGATGTCCTCATGGGCGGCGATTTGAAACACGGAATCGGCAGAGGTGTAGACGATGAGATCGCCGGTACGCATGTGCTGCTCCCCAAATTCCTCGATCACCGCCGTGCCGGACCAGGGGGCATTGGCCAAAACACCCCGCCCCGTCTGCTCCCGGAAGGGTTTGAGCACCTCTTCGGGGAAACCGTTGGGATAAGTGGGCAAGGGATTTTCCGAGATCACCCCCGCCAGCTCCCAGTGGCCGGTGGTGGTGTCCTTGCCCATGGAGCACTCTGCCATGCGGCCAAAGGCGGCGAAATTTCCCCCGGGCAACCCCGCCACCCCCTGGATCTTTCCAAGGCCCATGGCGGCAAGATTGGGGATATGGAGTTTTTCTGACTTTTGGCAGGAGGCCAGGGTATTGACCCCCACATCGCCGAAGCGCTCACTGTCCGGCAGCGCGCCGATGCCAAAAGAGTCCAGCACGATCAAGAAAATGCGTTTCATTTTCCCTCCATGGCTACCGCCACATCCAAGGCCACCTGCATCATGGTGGTAAAGGCGGTCTGGCGCTCCTGGGAAGAAGTCAGTTCGCCGGTGAGCACATGGTCGGAGATGGTGCAGATGCAAAGACCCCGCTTGCCGTACCGGGCGGCGTTCATATACAAGGCCGCGGCTTCCATCTCCAAGGCCATCACGCCCATTTTCTTCAGACCGTACACGCTGTCGAGTCCCTCCGGCACGCCCTCATGGTCGCCGTAGAACACATCGGAGGAGTTCACATTGCCCACATGATAGGTCGCGCCGTGCTCTTTCGCCGCCTCCACCGCGGCAGACAGGAGTTCATAGGACGCGATGGGAGCAAAGGTGCCGGGCAGGTGAAACTGGGCGGCAAAATTGGAGTCGGTGCAGGCGCCCTGGGCGATCACCAGGTCGTAGAGCTTGATGTGCTCCTGGATCGACCCGGCAGAGCCCACCCGGATGATGTTTTCCACCCCGTAGGCGTTAAACAGCTCATGGGAGTAAATGCCCATGGCGGGCATGCCCATCCCGGAGGCCATGACGGACACCCGGACACCCTTATAGGTGCCGGTGTAGCCCTGGACGCCCCGGACATTGTTCACCAAAACGGGATTTTCCAAAAAGTTTTCCGCAATAAATTTGGAGCGCAGAGGGTCGCCGGGCATGAGTACGGTCTTGCCGAAATCCCCGGGCTTCGCGCTGATATGAGGGGTAGGTGTAGTTAACATAACATCCTCCTTTATAAAGGCGTAGGGGTCGGCCTCCCGGACGACCCGCAGCGGGCCGCCAAGAATGTCGGCCCCTACAGTGACTTAATAGCCGGTAGATTGTTCCTGTTTCGCAATCTTCACAATGCGGGAGGTGCCCAGGCGGGAAGCGCCCAGCCCAACAAACTTTTCCGCGTCGGCAATACTGGAGATACCGCCGGCGGCTTTGATCTTCACATGCTTGCCCACGTGCTTGGAGAACAGTTCCACATCAGCGAAAGTCGCGCCGGCGGTAGAAAAGCCGGTGGAGGTCTTGATGTAATCCGCCCCGGACTCCGTAACCACACGGCACAGCTCGATCTTTTCCTCGTCTGTTAACAGGCAGGTCTCGATAATAACCTTTAAGAGCTTGCCGCAGCAGTGGGCTTTGACTTGCTTGATCTCCTCTAAGATCGCATCAAACTTGCCCTCTTTTGCCCAGCCGATGTTAATGACCATGTCCACTTCGTCCGCCCCATGCCCTACCGCGTCATAGGCCATAAAGCACTTGGCGGCGGTGGTGTCGTAGCCGTTGGGAAAGCCGATGACGGTGCAGATGGCCAGTTTGTCCCCCACATACGCCTTGGCCTGCTGCACAAAACAGGCTGGGATGCACACAGAGGCAGTCTTATACTTCATGCCGTCGTCGCAAATACCTTTGATGTCCTCCCAGGTGGCGGTTTGGGACAGCAGGGTATGATCGCATTTAGAAAGAATTTCAGAAAGTTCCATAGGACATTCCTCCTTTTCTTTATTATACCGAAGAGGTTTCCATTATGCAAGATGCATGTAGGGGCGGTCACTGCCCGCCCCTACATAAAAACACCCCACAACCAGTGGGGTGTTTCATATTAGGATTTTTCCAACTGTTGCTTGCTGTACTGCAAGGTGTAAAGCTGGTAATAGCGGCCATGCTGGGCAAGCAGTTGCTGGTGATTGCCCTGCTCCATGATCCTGCCCTTGGACAGGAGAATAATGTTGTCCGCGTGCTGGATGGTGGAAAGCCGGTGGGCCACGATGAGCATGGTGCCGATGTTTTTCATCTTCTCCAGAGAGTCCTGGATCAGCACTTCCGTCTCCGTGTCGATGTTGGCGGTGGCCTCGTCCAAAATCATGACGGAGGGCTTGTGGATCACGGTGCGGGCAAAGCTTAAAAGCTGCCGCTGACCGGCGGAGAAGTTGTTGCCCCGCTCTCTGACCACCTCGTCCAGTCCCTGGGGAAGCTTTTCGATGAACTTATGGGCGTTGACATACCGGGCCGCCTCCATGACCTCCTCATCGGACACGCCCTCTTTTCTCAGCAGAATGTTGCTGCGGATGTCCCCTGCGAACAGGAACACATCCTGGAGCATCTGTCCGAAATGGCGGCGCAGGGAAGAGATCTTGATCTTTTTGATATCGATGCCGTCGATGAGGATCTGT
>JAZRZT010000025.1:0-8423 GCA_045601475.1 Faecousia sp. | reverse complement strand
AAAATGCTTGTCCATGGTGCGGTAGGGATGCTCCCAGTCGCCCACAACGCCCAGGCGTTTAAAGCCACCCATCTGCTTCTGAATGAAGTCCTCGGCAAAGTCCTCGCAAGCCTTGCGGAACTCGGGCACGGACATGTCCTTGTTCAGCTTCTTCTTGGAGTTTTCGATGGCGCGCTCAATAGGCAGGCCGTGGTTGTCCCAGCCGGGGACGTAGGGGGTGTAGTAGCCCATCATGGCGTGGCTGCGGACGATAAAGTCCTTCAGGGTCTTGTTCAGGGCGTGACCCATGTGGATATAGCCGTTACTGAAGGGAGGGCCGTCGTGGAGAACGAAGGGGGGCAGATCCTTGTTCTTTTCCAGCATAGCGTTGTACAGATCTGTTTCTGCCCAGCGCTCCAGCATACCCGGCTCACGGTTGGGAAGGCCGGCCTTCATGGGGAAGGGGGTCTGTGGGGTGATAATGGTGTTTTTATACTCCATTGGAAATAGCCTCCATATTGAAATCATAATAAAAACACCTTTGCCTCTCATGCAAGAGACAAAGGTGTAATATACCTCTGCGGTACCACTCTTGTTCTGACGAATGTCAGCACTCGAATACGCGGTATCGGGCGCACCCGGCGCAGCCTACTCCCAACAGTTTCGGTGCGCAGCTCCAAGGGGATATCCGTCATGTCCCGGCTGCCTTGCACCAAACGGCAGCTCTCTTGTTACGGGGTGGATGACAAACGTGTCCTTGTCACAGCCTTGTTATTTACTTACTGGCAGTGGGGTCGTAGTTGGGGCCGAACTGCAGGTTGGCGAAGCGGCTGGTAGTGGAATCATGCACAGGGTGCTTGGGCTCTGCCTTGGGGGCAGTTTCTTCGGTAGTACCAACCAGTGCCTGGAGATTGGCTTCGATCTCGCTGGCAACAGCGTCAGCTTCTGTCTCCTGTGCCTCAGCCTCTTCAAAATTGAAGGCGGCAGTAGCATCACTGACAGGAGCGGGGGCGTTGGCGGCCTTAATGCGCTCCAAAGCCTGCACGCAGGAACGCAGCTGCTCCTGGAGATCCTCGATCTTCAGCGCAGCGGCGCGGCGTGCTTCTTCCACACGGGCATTTTCCGCAGCGATGAGCACATCGGCGTTCTTTGCATTTTCCACAGCGGCAGCATTGGCCTCTTTCAACATGGCAGTGCACTTAGCCTCTGCTTCCTTGACCATCATGTCACAGGTCTTCTGTGCGTTGACGATGGCATCTTTCATGCTGGCTTCGTTGTCGCGGTACTCCTCCAGCTTGCTCACCAGGACCTTCATCTTGCTTTTCAGCAGAGCGTGCTCCTTGTACAGGGTCACATAGTCCTCGGTCAGAGGCTCCAGGAATTCGTCAACAGACCGCTTGTCGTAACCGCCGAAGGTGGCGTTACTGAAAGAGATCTGGTCGATTTGTTGGGGTGTAAACATAGTTAGACCCTCCTTGTTTGATTAGATAAAGCTGGCAGTCTCCGCACGCAGGGACTCCAGGTCACCCACCACATCCATGTTGTGGGGGCAGAACAGATAGGTGGATTGTGCGATCTTCTTCACACTGCCGTCCAGAGCGTAAACAGCGCCGGACAGGAAATCCACCACGCGGCGGGTCAGAGCCTTGTCCACATTCTCCATGTTCAGGATGACAGCCTTCTTGCGGCGCAGCTCATCGGCGGCCTTGGCAGCATCGTCAAAGGACTTGGCGTGGAACAGGACGACTTCCTGCTTGCCGGAGTTCATGTTCAGAACCTGGCCGCTGAAACCGGAGGTAGCAGCGGGGGCAGCGGGAGCGGCGTAATCGTCATTGGAAGAGGCGAAGGGAGAGCTGCGGCGCTTACGGGGGGCAGCCTCGCGGGGCTCTTCCACGAAATCGTCCAGTTCGTCCTCGTAATCATCTTCGTAATCATCGTCGGAATAGGGCTGGGCAAACTTCTTAATATCATCCCAGAAACTCATATGTCTTTGTCCTCCTAATATGTGAAATCGAACTCAATGGGATTTAGAGTAGTCCCGGGCACCGAAGATAGCCGTACCCACCCGGATCATGGTGGACCCGCAGGCGATGGCATCCTTGAAATCATCGGACATACCCATAGACAAAAATCTTACCCATACATTATCGTATTTTTTTGCCGTTATGTCAACAGAAAGGTTGTACATTTCTTGAAAAAATTTGTCATTTTCTCCGGGATTTTGACAAATCGGGGGAATTGCCATGAATCCCTGGACCCGTACGTTGGGAAAATCGGCCATTTGGGGGAGGATCGCATAGATCTCATCCAGGGAAAAACCGGTCTTGCTCTCCTCGCCGCCGATGTTGACTTCGAGTAAAATGTCCTGAAAAATGCCCTGCTTGGCAGCTTCTTTCTGCACGGCTTCCAAAAGACGCAGAGAGTCCACACTTTGGATCAGGTCGACTTTACCCACCACCTGGCGGACTTTATTGGTCTGCAGATGGCCGATAAAATGGACCGGCGCGCCTTCATAGGCATTTTCAGACAGCTTTTTTGTCAGCTCCTGGACCCGATTTTCACCGCAGCAATCCACGCCGGCGGCAATGGCGGCTTTCACATTTTCTGTGTCGTTCATTTTTGTGGCGGCGCACAGGAGGATCTCATTGGGATCTCTGCCCGCTGCAATGGCAGCTTCGTTGATTTGCGCGCGGATATGGGAGACGTTTTCAGCGATAGACATAGTCATTCCTTCTTTCTAAAAACAAAAGGCGACGAAGCATGGCTCCGTCGCTTTTTGCTATGCAGTGGGTGCTGCGGCTTTCAGTGACCGAATGGGGGCAAGGGTGGAGATGGCGTGCTTGTAGATCATCTGCTGCCTGCCATCGGTGACCAGTACCACCACAGAACCGTCAAAGCAGGTGATGGTACCCCGGAGCTGGAAACCGTTCATGAGAAACAGTGTCACCGGGACTTTTTCCTCGGTCACTTCCCGCAAAATGGCTTCCTGTAAAGAGTATTGTTCAGACATATGTATACCTTCTTTCTTCCGTCTTAGGGATACACATATCCTACCATTATTCATTTGTCGAAATCCGCCAAGACCTGTCGAGCCCGCATAAGAATTTCCCGGGTGGTTTCGCCCTCTTTGCGGACCAGCCAATGCATGTTGGGATTTCTGCGGAACCAGGTTAGCTGGCGTTTGGCATAGTGCCTGGAAGATTGCTTCAAAAGATTGGCGGCATCTTCCAACGTGCACTGTCCGTCCAAATATCCCAGGAATTCTTTGTAGCCGATGGCCTGCATGGCTGTGCAGTTTTTAGGAATGCCCATGGCCAGAAGCCTGTGGATCTCCGCCATTAATCCCTGCTGTAGCATAATATCTACCCGGCGGTCGATGCGGTCATATAGGCTTTGGCGTTTTTCGTCATCCAAGCCAAACCAGACAGGGGTGTACCGGGGCGGAATCTCCTGGGTTTTCCGATTGTGCTCTGTGATGGTCTCTCCGGTCTCGTAGTACACTTCCAAGGCCCGAATAATGCGCTTTCTGTCTTTCAGATGGAGCTTTTCTGCCGCATCGGGGTCAATGGAGGAAAGCAGTTTCAGCATGGCTTCCATACCTTTTTCATCCGCCTGTGCCTCCAGCTTTTCACGCATGCCTGTGGAGGGGTAGGGGGCAAAACTGTTGCCCTTGATCAGCGCGTCCATATAAAGCCCGGTGCCACCGGCAATGATGGCAACTTTACCCCGGGCAACGATGTCGTCTACAATGGGAGTTGCCATCTCACAGTACCGGCTGACGGAAAAATCCTCATTGGGCTCTGCTACATCCAGCATGTGGTGGATGATGCCCTGCATTTCTTCCTTTGTGGGTTTGGCGGTGCCGATATCCATGTGCTTGTATACCTGCATGGAGTCGCAGGATACCACCTCGCCGTCCAAGACTTTCGCCAGTTCCACAGCCAGGGCAGTCTTGCCGGAAGCGGTAGGCCCGGCAATACAAATGATGTGATTCATATGATACCTAAATTCGTTTAAATTGCTTTTCCAGCTGTTTTTTGCTTAGGGATACGCAGATAGGTCTGCCGTGGGGGCAGTGCTTCAGGTCATCCCGCTCCATGACGATCTTCACAAGAGCGTGAAGCTCTTTTTCGTCGGTGCGCCAGCCGGCCTTGATAGCGGCCTTGCAGGCAACGGTATGGAGGATCTCATCCCGCACGGTGGAAGCGCCTTCCCTCCGTCCGTTCAAAAGATCGGCGGCCAAGCCCTCCAGCACATCGGCGGCATCCTCAGCATGGATATCCATGGGCACCTGCCGCACCAGGACGGTGTTGTCGCCAAACTCATCGATCTCAAATCCCAGCTCCTGCAAAAGGCTCCGGTTGGTCAGCAAAATGGCTGCTTCGTCGGGACTCATGCGGCAGGGAACAGGGGACAGAAGGGTTTGGGAGGCAATGGCTTCCTGGTTGGCTTTCAGCTTCTCAAAGAGATAACGCTCATGAGCGGCGTGCTTGTCGATAAGATAGGCATCCTCGCCCTGCTCCACAATGATGTACGTGTTGTACAGCTCGCCTACCATCCGCCAGGGGATTTCCTTGGGCATGGGCAGTTCCTCCTGTACAGGCTCTGCCACCGCAACCGGCGCCGGTGCGGGTTTACTGACAGGCATGGGCGGCAGGGGAATCTGCCGTACAGGGGCGGGCGCTGTCCGCTCCACTGCTGCGGCAGTGAGCACAGCGGCCTCCTTTTTCGGCTGAGGCATCTGCTCCATCGCCGTAGAGAAGGTCTTAAACTCCTGGGCAGTCATAGTGCGGAAGAAGTCCTGCTGTTTGGGAGCGGCGGGGGCTGGAATCGGCTTTTGGGGTGCGGGCTGGGGCTTGAATTGCACCTGGGGGCGGTCGGGGGTCTTGTTCAGCGCACCCAAAACGCCATAATGGATGCAGTCATAGACTGCTTTTTCGTTGAGGAATTTGACCTCTGTTTTCGCCGGATGCACATTCACATCCACGGAGTTGGCGGGCAAATACAAGTGCAGGACACAGGCGGGGAACTTACCCACCATCATTTGGTTGCGATACGCTTCCTCAAAGGCAGCGATGAGAAGACGGGATTTCACAGGCCGACCGTTTACAAAGAATGTCTGCAGGTTACGGCTGGGGCGGGCATCTGTGGGCTTGGACACAAAACCGGAAAGGGAGTACCCCTCCCAGTGGCTGTCCACCTGCACCATTTTTCCACCGTCACGACCGTAGACACTGTACACCGCCGCTTCCAGCTCCCCGGTGCCGGGGGTGGAAAGAACTTCCTTGCCGTCTTTGATAAAGCGGAAGGATACTTCGGGGTGGGCCAAGGCCTGCATCTGCACGGCGGCGGTGACTCTGCCACCCTCCACAGTGTCGGATTTCATAAATTTCATTCTTGCCGGGGTGTTGAAAAACAGATCCCGTACAATAATGGTAGTGCCTTCGGGACAGCCAGCCTCGGATTGATCCATGATCTTTCCGGCTTCCAATTCGATACTGGTGCCGGAAATTGCGCCGGCGGTCTTGGTCATAAGGTCGATGCGGCTGACAGATGCGATGGCGGCCAGGGCCTCGCCACGGAAACCCATGGTGACGATGGCAGCCAAGTCCTCAGCGCTGCGAAGCTTGGAGGTGGCGTGACGCAAAAAAGCGGTTTTGGCGTCTTCCGGGGACATACCGCAGCCGTTGTCGGTGACCCTCAGGAAGGTCATGCCGCCGTCCCGGATCTCCACAGTCACCTGGGAGGCACCGGCGTCCACAGCGTTTTCCAAAAGCTCCTTTACCACGCTGGCAGGGCGCTCGACCACCTCGCCGGCGGCGATTAAGTTGGCCACATGGGGAGATAGCTGAATGATTTTCGGCATAAGATGTCACCTCGCGATCATAGCGCCCACACCTGTAAGATTCACAAAGGTGTGCATAATAACAGGCGCCCAAATAGAGTCGCTCCGCTCGTATGCCCAGGCCAAAGCGATGCCGGCGGGCAGATACTGCAGGAAGCATAAAAGAAGATGTAAGGGGGAGTATAGCCCAATGTAGCCCAATACATGGGGCAGACAAAAGGCCACGGAAGAAACCGCATAAGCTAAATAACGGTTCTTATGGTAGAGCCCCTGGAAGATAAGACCCCGGAACAACACTTCCTCGGTCACCGGCACCAAAAGAATCGTGCCGATGGCGGTGAGGGCGAAGTTGCTGTCTACCATGGTCTCAATGGCAGCGTCATTGACATTCATGAACTCCGGGTATATCCAAAGGATCAGCATGGATACACCAAGGCTCAACGCCCAATAAATGACATACCCAAAAATGGCGGATGAAAGACACTTACCGGGCTCAGTCAGGGAGATCTTTCCGCAGCGCAGCAAATACTTGCGGAAGATCACCGTAACGCACAGAAAGTTGAGGCAGAAGAACAGAAAATTCAGCTCCGCCTCATCCAGGGGCGTTTGCAAAAAGGTATTCAGAAGTACCAAAGCTGTGGGCAGAAACAGAAGCTGCAATGCCATATAGATCCAGCCAAGCGCCGTTTCTGTGCGGGTCATTTTTACAGATAAGCTTTTCATATCAGTTTAACATTTGTTTCAGCTTGTACAGTTCGTTCATAGCCTCAATGGGGGTCAATGTTTCTACACTCAACGCCGAGAGGGCGTCGGCAACCTGCTGGGAGTGCAGATCCAGCATGGAGATCTGATCATCCTGAGGAGTAGTATTGACTACCACAGGCCGTCTGCCGTCTTCACTCTCCAGTTCCTGGAGGATCTCTCTTGCCCGGCTGATCACGCCGTTCGGAATTCCTGCCAGTTTTGCTACTTCAATGCCGTAGCTGTCATCAGTAGCACCGGGAACGATCTTGCGCAGGAAGATCATCTTGTCGCCCCGTTTTTTTACGGCGATGTTGTAGTTCTTCACATTGGGCAGCTCGTTTTCAATGGCACTCAGCTCGTGGTAATGGGTGGCAAAGAGGGTTTTTGCGCCCAAATGCCGGGGGCTGGCCGCGTACTCCAAAACCGCTCTTGCGATGGCCATGCCATCATAAGTGGAGGTACCTCTGCCAATCTCATCTAACATCAGCAGGCTCTTGGAGGTGGCGTACTTGAGGATGGATGCTACTTCCGCCATCTCCACCATAAAGGTAGACTGGCCGGATGCCAAGTCGTCGCTGGCGCCGATACGGGTGAACACCCGGTCTACAATGCCGATGCGGGCGCTTCTTGCGGGTACAAAAGAGCCCATCTGTGCCATGAGCACAATGAGCGCCACCTGGCGCATGTATGTAGACTTACCGGCCATGTTGGGGCCTGTGATAATGGAAACCTGGTTGTCGTTGCTGCCCAAATCAGTGTCATTGGGCACAAAGAGGGAGTCTTTGAGCACCTGCTCTACCACAGGGTGGCGGCCGTCTACAATGTGGATTTCATTGCCCAAGGTAATCTCCGGGCGGCAGTAATTCCGCTTCACAGCAACCACAGCCAAAGAACATAGAGCATCTGCGGCGGCTACGGCGTTTGCAGAGATCTGGGCTCTTGCAGCCTGGTCTGCCAAAAATTCCCGTAAGGCGGTAAACAGCTGATACTCCAAAGCCGTCAGCCGCTCCTTGGCGGTGAGGACCTGGTTTTCCAGTTCTTTCAGCTCCTGGGTGATGTAACGCTCGCAGTTGGTAAGGGTCTGCTTACGAATATACTCGGCGGGAACTTGGTCAATAAATGACTTAGAAACTTCAATATAATAACCGAAAACCCGGTTGTATCCAACTTTTAAGGTGCGAATGCCGGTGCGCTCCCGTTCGCTTGCCTCAATGGCAGCGATGGTGCCGGAGCCACCTTCCATAATGTCACGGAGCCGGTCTGCTTCCTCGTTGGCGCCTTTGCGGATAATGCCGCCCTCTCTGACAGTCAGAGGTGGTTCGTCCACAATGGTGTTTTCAATGAGGTCAGCGCACTCAGTCAGAGGATCAATGGCTTCCGCCAGTTTTTGCAGCATGGAGCTGTCCAACTGGGAAAGTTGCTGCTTTACGGCAGGCAGAGCCCTAAAACCTCTTGCAAGCCCCAGAAGATCACGACAGTTGACCGTGCCGGTGACCACCCGGGTCATGACACGCTCCAGGTCCGTCACATCCTTCAGCGCTTCCACCAGTTCGCCTCGGCAGATGGTGTTATTCACCAGTTCCTCCACAGCGCATTGCCGGCGGCCGATCTCCACAGGGTCCAAAAGGGGCTTTTCCAGCCAGCTGCGGAGCATTCTGCCGCCCATGGCGGTCTGGGTCTTGTCCAGCACCCAAAGAAGTGTGCCCTTCTTTTCCTTGCTGCGCATGGTCTCTATCAGCTCCAAGTTCCGGCGGGCATCCATGTCCAGTTCCATAAACCGGCCGGTGGTGTAGTACTGCAGCTCCCGGATATGGGCCAGGTCATTTTTCTGCAGGGTCAGCAGAGTCTGAAGCAG
>JAZRZT010000024.1:0-20487 GCA_045601475.1 Faecousia sp. | reverse complement strand
CCCTGCATATCCTGGCAGTCCCGGCCGGCAGTTTCCAAGGGTACCAATGAGCCCACAGGGTCAATCACAGTATGCCCTAATTTATTTGCCATTGTATATCCGTCACCGGTGGACCCGGTGGTGGGATAAGATGCACCGCCGGTAGCCAGGATCACCCAGTTACATTCAAAGTCGCCCTGGGCGGTCTTTACGCCCTGTACACCGGCTTCGTCAGCAATGATTCCTTTGACTGTGGCGGTTTTCACTGTTACGCCGCTTCTGCGAAGCTGATCCTTCAAACAATCCAGCACAGAAGCCGCCCGGTCGCTTACAGGAAACACCCGGTTGCCCCGCTCCACTTTCAGCTGGCATCCGTTTCCGTTGAAAAAATCCATGATCCTCTGGGGCGGAAACGCATCCATGGCGCTAAAAAGAAAGCGGCCGTTGCGGGGCGTGTTCTGCAGTACTTCGTGGGCCCCACAATCGTTGGTCACATTACAGCGGCCTTTGCCGGTGATCAAAAGCTTCTTTCCCAGGCGATCATTCTTTTCCAAAAGCAGGACCTTTTGGCCACTCTGCGCTGCCGTTATGGCCGCAAACATGCCGGCAGGTCCGCCGCCGATCACAATGCCGTCGTATGTCATGTGTTATCGACCCGCTTTTCATAGACATTATATTCTTCCCAAACCTGCTCCAATGCATCAAAAGTTTTGGTCAGACGCTGTTCCTGACCCGCAGCCAGGGCAACGATCAGCGCATTGATTACGCTTAAGGGGGCAACGATAGAGTCAACCAAAGAGACCATATCGCTCTTTGCCACAACCACATAGTCGCTGTTCTGCCCCAAAGGAGACAAGCGGCTGTCTGTGAAGCCGATGACCGTAGCGCCGGTGGCGCGGCTGTACTGAGCACCCTTGACGGTGGCCGCAGAATACCGGGGATAACTAAACGCCACCACCACATCATCCTTATCCAGCGCCACCAGTTTTTCAAAGACCTCGCTGGCGCCGGATGCGGTAATGATGCGCACATCGTTAAACATAAAGTTCAGATAATAACCGAGGAAATTGGCCAAGGGTGCCACAGAACGGGCGCCTAAGATATAGATGCGCTTTGCGTTACGGATGGCATTGACCGCCGCCTGGAAATCTTCACGGCTGATGATCTCCCCTGTCTGGCGCAGCTTGTCCGCATCGGATTGCAGCACCGTAGTCAATACATCCTGGGTGCCGATACGGTCATTGGCCACCTCAATACGCTGCACAGAGGTAAGACGGTTGAGCACCATGTCCTGCATGGCTTTTTGCATCTCTGGGTAACCGTCATAGCCCAACTCCACCGCAAAACGCACCACAGTGGATTCGGAAACACCTACGGTCTTACCCAAACGGCTGGCAGTCATAAACGCCGCCTTATCATAGGATTCTGTAATATAACCGGCCAAAAGCCGCTGTCCTTTTGAAAATCCGTGTGCCTTATTTTGCAGCACAGACAGAATATCCTTACTCATATGTACCTCCTGCAACAAATCTGTCACAAGTTTACCAAAATTATGCAATTATTGCAAGTAAAAATTGCATAATCACAGGTCCTTCAGTTTCTGAACCTCCGTAGGCGTCAAATGTCGCCACTTGCCCAAAGGCAAATCCTTCAATTCCAAACTACCCTCTTTTACCCGGATCAACCGGGTTACCCGCATATCCGCAATCTCGCACATCCTGCGGACTTGACGGTTTCTTCCTTCATGGATGGTGATCTCCAAAAGGGCGCTGCCGTCCTGCTCTTCCCGCAAAAGCCGCACATCAGGAATACGCAATTTATAGCCGTCCAGGACCATCGGACGGCTCAGGCGTTCCAGACCGGCCAACGTAAAGCCCCGAACATAGGCGTGGTAGGTTTTCTTCACCTCATGTTTGGGGTGCATGAGAGTGTTGGCAAAATCACCGTCGTTGGTAAAAAGCAGCAAGCCCTCGGAATCCATATCCAAGCGGCCAACGGGGTACACCCGCACACCGCAGTCGGTTACCAGCTGGGCAGCGTTCCGCCGGCCCATTTCATCAGATAACGTGGTCACATACCCTCTGGGTTTGTGGAGCATCAGGTAGACATGTTCTGCCGCTTCCGGAAGCGGTTTCCCGTCCACGGTAATTCGGTCCACTTCCGGATCTGCAGTATCGCCCAAGGCGCAGACCATGCCGTTACAGGATACTCTGCCGGCCTTGATCCATTCCTCCGCTTTACGTCGGGAGGCAACACCTCTTGCGGATAGGATTTTTTGCAAACGCTCTTTCATAGTCATTCTCCAAACAGTTTCTTAAAGAAACTTTTCTTAGGTGGGGTGTACTGCTCCACCGTATCGCTGTACAAAAGGCGCACCTTACCCACCGCCTTTCCGTCCACGCAGATATAAGCGTAGCCGGCAAAGTCATCCATTACCACCGGGGCATAGGCAAAGCCCGGATTTTGCAGGCAGACGGTGATCCTCTCGTCAGGTTTAACAGGATACACAAAGCCCTCATCTGCCACCAGATCCACGCACTCCGCAAGGCCACCCACGACCTCCAACGAGCCTAAAACTTCACCGGCATCCACAATGGTCTTAGTGGTAAAGTCCCGAAATCCCACATCGTACAGGCTCTCATGGTCTTTCCAGTCCTGTGGGGCATTGATGGTTACGGCAACCAGCCGTCTACCTTCCCGGGTAGCGCTGGATACCAGAATCCGCCCTGCAGCCTTGGTGTAGCCGGTCTTGACACCGTCCGCTCCCTCCACACGCCACAAAAGCTTGTTGTGGTTGGTCAGATACCGCCCCCCTGCTTTTAAAGACTTGGTGGAGGCAGTCTGACGGAAGATGGGGTTTTCCATGGCGTAGGCACCCAGCACTGCCAGATCTTTTGCGGTGGAATAGTGCCCGGGGCTGTCCAAACCGTGGGGGTTTTCAAAGTGAGTATCCGCTAACCCAAGGCGATGCGCCTTGTCATTCATCAGCTGTACAAAGCCTTCCACAGTGCCGCCGCAATAGATGGCGAGGGCCGTAGCGGCATCGTTGCCGCTGTGGAGCATCATGCCGTAAAGCAGTTCCTGAATCGTCAGCACCTCTCCCTCTTTCAGGTACATAGAGGAGCCTTCGATGCCCACGGCTTCTTTTGGGATCGTCATGCGGTCCAATACGTTGCATTGCTCACAGACGATGAGCGCTGTCATGATCTTTGTAGTGCTGGCGATCAAAGATCTGTCATGGGCACTTTTCTCATACAGCACCCGCTGAGTCTGTGCATCCATTAAGATAGCTTTTTTCGCGGACAACGCACTGACCTCACAGGGAAAAAACAGGACGGCAGCCAGCAAAGCAGCTGCCATCCCGGCAATTATTCTCTTCATACTTATCACCCGCTGTTAGTTTGTACCACCGGGCGAAAAATATGCCGATTATTTCTCCTTGCGGGAGTCAATAAAGGAAGCGATCTTGTCCAGGGTATCCGGCACCATTTCCACCAAACGATCTGCGGTAGTATTGGCGGGTGTCGCCACAGGGATCATGCGGACGTTGCCTTCCTTGATAATAAGAAATGCCACAGGGGTCACCTTCACGCCGGCGCCTACGCCGCCGCCAAAGGGATTTTCGTGGTGATTCACATTCTTGGAGACGAAATCGGAACCGCCGCCACCAAGACCAACGCTGATCTTGGATACGGGAATAATGGTCACGCCGTCGGCTGTGGTAATGGGGTCACCAACCACAGAATTGACATCCACCATCTCACGGATCTTTGCAATGGTGTTTTCCAGCATATTGGGAAGATTTTGGCTCATAATTTTGCACCGCCTTTTCTTTTGTTCATAATTGCAAGATATTCTCTAATAATGTGGAAGCCGTGGCGAAGACCCAACGACAGGATCCTTGCCACCGTAATGGTCAGATCCACACGGGCATACACACGGATGGCAGCAGATTGAAAGTCACACTCCACTTCCACATCCCGCTTTTTGATCACAAACACCCGCTCCAAATGGGGCATTAAGTTGCCGAATGCCGCCCATGCACGGCCATAGTTTAGTGCAAGATCACAGGGGTCATCGCCGCCTAGAATCAGTTTCAGTTCCAGCCGGTCTACCCGCAGCTTTGTACGGAGGTCTCCCAAAAAATTCAGTACCCTGTGGACCAGGGGGAAGAAATCCTTCACGCTTCCGCCATCTTTCTTCTTGGCGGGCGTCTTCTTGGCGTTCCCGGCTTCTTTTTTCTGCGCCTTTGCCGTCTTTCTTGGTTTGGGAAACACCAAAAATCGCAAAGGACCGGCGATCAAACGCACGGCGGCGCCGTCTTCAGAGTACACAGCATTAATGCCGATGGGCAGGATCGCCAGGAGCACAAGAATCAAGGCGATAATGCCTAAGATCATGCTTCACTCACCTCTTGTGCAGGCTGCTCTGTGATCTGGGCAGGCGCATCCTCCAACACAGGCTCACCGAATTCTACCTTCTCAATGGCTGGCAGTTCCTCCAGGGAGCTGATGCCGAAGGTACGCAGAAAATCGGGTGTTGTGCGATATTGGATGGGTCTGCCGGGCACATTCAAGCGGCCGGCTTCTTCGATCAGATTCTTATTCATAAGGGCAGATACGGAGTAGGAACTATCCACTCCCCGGATCTGCTCGATCATGGCTTTGGTGGCAGGCTGATAGTATGCCACGATGGTCAAGGTCTCCAACTGAGAAGAAGAAAGCTTGGGAGGCTTACGGGTCTCCAAAGCCTTTGTTATATAGTCCGCCATCTCACCGGAGGAGACCATCTGATAGCCCTTTTCCAGGCGGATAATGCGGATACCACGGCGGTTAAAAGACAGATCATCTGCCAAAGCATCTACTGCCTTGACGATATCGTCTTCGTCAGTCTCCAGCGCCATGCTCAGGCGGGAGACCTCAATACATTCGCCGGCGGCAAACAAAATGGCCTCAATGGCTCTTTGCAACTGTTCTTGTTCCATTTAGGTCATCTCCTTTTCTTCCGGCTCTTTGAGTAGCCGCACATTGGGATTTTCGCCGGAGTTGTCGTCTTCCAAAGATACGGAGTTTGTTTTACAAAGCTCCAGCACCGCCAGGAATGTGGCCACAATTTCCGAACGGGATCTATTGCCCTTAAACAAATTCTTCAGCCGTTCCATGCCCCGAAGCACCAGCGTGCGCAGCACATCCTTCGCCTTCCGGGTCACAGGATAGGGCTCCTTACCGACGATACCCTTGAAATTCACCGTTGGCGGCGGCAGGCGGCGCTGGTTTCTCTCTTCGATGTTGGCAAGCGCCTTTAGAAGGTCCGTATACTCATGCTGATAGCGGTAGCCGGTGGTGCGGCGCAGAGGCTCCGGCTCTTTGGTGAAAATGTTTCTGCCGATCTCGTTGCGGGGCTCCAAAACAGATACCGCAATACGGATCTGTTCCATAGCTTCCTTGCGCTGGCGTTCAATAAGAGACTGGCGCAGCTGATCCAGTTCTGACTGAGCCTCGGCAGCCTCCGCGGCGGACAGGAGCATCTTGGTCTTAATCAGCATCAGGTGGGATGCCATGGTGATAAACTCACTGGCGATCTCCATATCCAGACGCTTCATTTCCTCCAGGTACGCCAGGTACTGCTCCAAAATGGCCGTAATGGAAACATTTTCGATCTCTATTTTATTTTTACTCAGCAGCAGAAAGATGACGTCCAGAGGGCCTTCAAAGTCCTCCATCACCTCACTGCGGGTGCGGACGATGCCCTCCAGGCGGTACTGCGGTTCAGCCATAGTCGTTCCTCGCCTGTATATCCATATATTACCCGGATATTATAGCATTCATTTCCCATTCATGCAAGTATTTCCCCTAAAAATACCGAATCAACAGAAACAATTGCAATTATTCGGAAGATATGTTATAAAGATATCAGAGAAATATGTGGAGGGATCCAAAATGGCCAGAAAGAACAATCGCTATAAGGAAATGGAACGGTATATGACCTGCGCCCTGATTGCAGATCTTTTTCTCTTTATCATCTATCTCATCGCCGCTGGCAACGGCGTGATTTGGCTAAAGGTAATTGTGACAATCTTTGCCTTCGTTCTCTCGCTGGCATGTTTGGGTTTTCTGTATCTTACCCGGGAACTTCTGCGCAGAAGAAGTCTTTGGATGACTGCGGCGGCGGCCTCCATCTTCATTTGCATTTTGTTCTCCTTGATCCTGAACTTCCCCGCCCCCGCCCCTGTGTAACAGAAAAGGCTGCTCAAAAGAGCAGCCTTTCTTTTATTTGTAGAACGCATTGCCGCCGATGAATTCCCGCACAAGACTTGTGGGCGGGATCTCGTCGTCCACATCCGCTTCTTTCACATAATTTAATATCTTCACCAGAGCGCGAACCTGTTCGTAACAGGACTCCTCCGGCTCGATCTGTGTGAGCAGCGGATAGATATGCTTTTTCAGCACTGCAAGTTCGTAAAGCGTAGAGCTATTGAAGATTACATCCGCTTTCTCCTGGAACGGGAAGATCCAGCGCACCTCACCACGGCGGACAGACGCCCACATGGACATGGTCTTTTGCACAGAAGCACCCCGTGTCTCGTAGTCCCGTACTGTACGGCGCAAGAGCCGCAGAAGACTTGTAGGGATGCGGTTATGATCGTCCAGATTCAAGGGCAGCAAGGGACTTACATACAGCTTGAACACATCCTCTTGGCGGATATCCTCCGGCAACAGCACAGGATTCAAGGCATGGAGTCCTTCTACAATGATCACAGAGCGGTCAGTTAGCCGCAGCTTGTGACCCACCCACTTTCTTTTACCATCCAGAAAGTCAAAAATGGGCAGTTCCACTTCCTCACCGGCGATGAGTGCTTTCATATGCGCCCGGAATAAATCTGTGTCAATGGTGTTGATGTGCTCAAAATCGATTTCTCCGTCGGGCCCCGGCGCGATAGCGTCCCGGTCCACATAGTAATCGTCAAGGCTCATCAGTACCGGCTTCATGCCGTGGACACGAAGCTGTGTGGCAAGGCGGTTGGCAGAGGTGGTCTTACCGGAGGAGCTGGGACCGGCCAGCATGACAGCCTTTGCACCCTGCTCACAGATCCTGTCTGCCACCTGGGAATAGCGCTTTTCATGGAGAGCCTCGTTCACCCGGATCAGTTCCCGGATCTTACCGCTGCGCACCAGTTCATTGAGATCCGCTACATTCTCACATTCCATAAGCTTGCACCAGCGCTCACCCTCTGTGCTCACCTGTAGGAATTTCGGCAGATCCTCATATTGCGCCACTCGGTGGGGTTCTGCATCGTCGGGATACAGGAACATAAAGCCCCCCTCGGCAGGCAGAATGTCCCAGGTGAGCAGGCAACCGGTGGACGGTGCCAGTTCGCCATAGAAATAGTCGGCATAATCCTCATGGCAATATACGGTAAAGGTGGAATCCTCCCGCCAGGACAGCAGTCTTGCTTTATCCAACTGTCCATTGCTCTCAAACCAATTCATGGCATCAGCAGTTTTCATAGTGCGACGGATAAGGGGGATATCCTGGGCAACGATCTTTGTCACCTGCGCCTTCAGGTGAGAAATACTAAAATTCTCCGCCCCGGTCACCTCGATGTAAAGCGCCTTGCCTACTTTGCAGTTCATCTTGGCTTTTGCCTCGGGCCACAGCTGATGCAGCGCCAGAAAAACCACAAACTGAGAGGTACGGGTATACACATCCTTGCCGGCGGGATCACTGTAGCGCAGCAGATGGACCATGCCGTCAGATGCGGCCATGGCCCGGCGCATGGAGGGTCTTTCGCCGGATATATCTTTTTCCCGCACGGGGATATAATTGAGATTGAACACCTCGCCGGCGATCTTCGCCGCCAGAGGTTTTTCCGCGAGCTGCCTATGCTCCAAGCCCAGCTCCTGCACCATCTCACGCAGAGTCATTTGGGGCTTTGCATAGATTTCTCTTCCGTCAATAGAAAGCTTCATTTCGGCACCTCCTTTGATCTTCTAAGAATATTATCGCATAGAGCAAAAAATATTACAAGTTAAAAATAGGCACCAACAAAAGTTGGTGCCTGTTGGCTTATTCCTGACCGATGGTCATGATGTCGTATGGTGTGGTCTGATAGACAAAGTAGTTCAGCCAGTTGGAGAACAGCAGGTTGCCGTGGCTGCGCCAACGGACGATGGGAGCCTTTGTGTCATCATCGCCGGGATAATAGTTTTCCGGCACGGCAATGGGCAGGCCCAGATTCTTATCCCGCAGGTATTCCTTCTCCAAAGTATCGGGGTCATACTCGGAATGGCCGGTGATAAAGATCTGCTTGCCGCCCTTCGTCATAACGGCGTACACGCCGGCCTTCTCAGAAGACGCCACGATCTTTAGGTCAGGCACCTTCTCAATATCCTCCCGCAAAACCGTGGTATGCCGGGAATGAGGTGCCCAAAATTCATCATCGAAACCACGCATCAGGATGGACTTTTTGTAGTCCGCCTTATGACGGAATACACCGAATAACTTTTCGCTCAGAGGGTGCTTGGGGATACCGTAATGGTAGTAAAGGCCAGCCTGTGCGCCCCAGCAGATATGGATCGTGCTGTGGACATTGGTCTTGGACCACTCCATGATCCGGCAGAGCTCTTCCCAGTAGTCCACATCCTCAAATTCCATATTCTCCACAGGGGCACCGGTGATCACCATACCGTCAAACTTCCGGTGCTTCAGCTCGTCAAAACTTTTGTAGAAGTTCAGCAGGTGGTCCTGAGACACATTCTTGGAGGTGTGGGAGGACATGTGCATCAGCTCCAGCTTCACCTGCAAGGGTGTGTTACCCAAAAGTCGGCTGAACTGGGTCTCTGTGGCCACTTTGGTGGGCATGAGATTTAACAGTACGATCTCCAGAGGACGGATATCCTGGGTGGTAGCCCGGTCCTCCTTCATGACAAATATATTCTCCTGCAGCAGCACACCGGCAGCCGGCAGGTCATTGGGAATTTGAATAGGCAAACTCTCTCACCTCGATTGGGGAATTTTGTTACATTTTACTGTATGGGGAGGTATTTGTCAATCTTGCCATTGTTCCAGGGTGACTCCTTGATAATAGTGCATGAGGATTTCCTGGAAACTTCTCCCCTCCAAAGCCATGGCTTTTGCGCCGTACTGACTCATACCCACCCGGTGCCCGTAGCCTTTTGTGGTGATGGTGACCGTATCCCCAAGGGGCGTAACGGTAAATGCCGTGGAGCGCAGCTTTAACAGCTTTCGCACCTGCGTTCCCTTATAGCGGGTACCGCAAATCTTCACCTCCTCCACACCGCCGCCGTCGGTATAGGTGATCGCTTCTATCCAAGTTGAAGGATCGCCCGTTGGTGTAAATCCTAATAAATTTTGAAATTCCTCTGTGGTCAGCTGCACTGTATCGGAGTAGTGGGTAGCAACCTCTTCTCCCGGGCTTTCTGTGGATTGCAGGTAAGGCACATCCGCTCCCCACACCGCAACAGCATCCTCCGTCTGCCCGCCGGAGCAAGAGAAGTATGTAGCGTCGATCAATTTTCCGTCGTAAAGAATTACCAGGTCCTTTGTTCTCTCTACTGCCTGCCTGATCTTTTGTATATTCTCCGCCTTGCCGCCTTTGGCGATATAGTCTCCCTCGGTGATGTAGCCCTGACAGCAGCCGGAATCTACGCAGACAGCCGCAGGTTTATGTTTTTTCCCTTTCTCTACCCTTCGCAAAGCATAGGTGCGGGCCACCACAGCCTGGGCCTTCAGGGCCTCTTCCGGGAAACTGGCAGGCATTTCGCTAAGGACAACCGCCACCAAGTAATCGTCCAGAGGCATCTCCTTAACCGCTCCCCCGTCCAGTACAAGAATGTTCTTCTCGTCCTTAATCAGCACTGGTTCTGTTGTAGCAGCAGGTGTCTTCTGTGGGGTCGCTTCTAAACCCTTCGACGTACCCGTTAGTATCACAGGACCTAAGATTGCCAGTAAAAGAGCGATCAGAACGATCGTAGATTGTTTCATTTTCATCACCAAAAAGATTATACGCATCCATCCCGGCGCATCTTGCCGTATTTTACAGGAAGCGTTTCCAATTTCTTCCCTTTGCTTGACATTATACTGCAACGCAAGTATAATTATTATGACGAATTATTTCGAAACGGAGACAAAAATGAAAAAAGTATTACGAATTTTATTGCCTGTCCTTTTATCGTTGGCAATTATTGTTTGTCTTGTATGGTATCTGTTTGTATATGACCGGGCCTTTGCCAGAGATCTGCTTTTGAACATGGCGCGCCTGTCGGATACCAGCGGTAATCATTCTATTGCTACCTGGTTCTATAACCGGGCCTACGACCACGCCGAGGACAGCGATTCCGTTGCCATTGAACTGGCAGAACAGTACAAACGCATCGGCAATTACACCAAGGCGGAATTCACCCTCTCCAACGCTATTGCCGACGGCGGCGGCGTTGACCTGTATATTGCCCTGTGCAAAACCTATGTGGAGCAGGACAAGCTTTTGGATGCTGCAAACATGCTAGGTAGCATTACAAATCCGGATGTAAAATCCCAGCTGGACGCGATGCGCCCCGCAGCCCCCACCTGCCAGCCAGCTCCCGGTTTTTACAATCAGTATCTGTCTGTCACCTTAGAGAATCAGGGCGGTGCGCTGTATGCTAACGCCAGAGGCGAATACCCTTCCACTGGGAAGGATCTGTATACCGCGCCGATTCCTCTGACCGACGGTGAAAACACGATCTATGCCCTGACCGTCGCAGACAACGGTCTTGTGAGTCCCGCAGCAGTGTTTGGTTACACCATCGGTGGTGTGATTGAAGAGCTGCACTTTACAGACGCCACATTGGAAAGCGAGATCCGTAAGCTCGTCGGTGCTGAAGGTGACAGGTTGCTATACACCAACGATCTTTGGACCATTACTGAGTTTACCATGCCGGAAGGTGTTGCCAGCTATGCAGAACTCAAGCACATGGCCTTTGTATCTAAGCTGACCATTCAAAAGGGTGTTGGCACAGAGCTTGGAAACCTTTCCTCCCTCACGAACCTGGAAGAACTAACCATTGAAGATACCACGGTGTCCCAGGACGTGTTGGCTGTCATCGCAAAGCTTCCGAAATTAAGAGTTCTGACCTTGAAAAACTGTGGTCTTTCCGGCATCTCCGTATTGGCTGATGCCACGGGCATTACCCATCTGGATCTCTCCGGCAATGCCATTCGCTCTGTGGATTCTCTGGCTAAAATGAAGGGCCTGCAGGAGGCGAATCTCCAGCACAACGCCATTAACAATGCTGCGCCTTTGTCTTCCCTGACCTCCCTGACCAAGCTGGATATTTCCTACAACGCCCTGACTTCCATCGCACCTCTGTCCACTGCTGCAAAACTCTCCTGGCTGGACGCAAGCAATAACAGCCTCACCGGTCTTGGTAGCATTGGAGATCTGCAATCCCTCTCCTATCTTAATTTGGCAACCAACAAGCTTAAGAGTGTAAATGGGGTGTCCTCCTGCAAAGCGCTTACCGAATTGATTGTTTCCGGCAATGCTTTGACGGATATCTCCGCTCTTTCCGCCATGAACAAGCTTAACACGCTGGATTTCTCCCATAACAGTGTGACAGAACTCCCTAAGTTCGCCAAAAACTGTGATCTGCTTAAGATCGACGGAAGTCATAACACCATTAAGTCCTTGGAAAATCTGGGAGGTCTCGACAACCTGGCCTTTGTGAATATGGACTACAACGAAAAGCTCAGCTCCGTGAAGCCCCTGGCTAATTGCCACAAACTCATCGAGGTGAACGTATTTGGCACCAAGGTCAAGAGTGTCACCGCTCTGACCGATCTGGGTGTAGTGGTCAATTACACCCCCACGTAATTCCTAAAGCAAAAACCACCGGCTAATAGCCGGTGGTTTTTTATGCCTTATCCTCTTCTTCTATTTCCTTGAGGAGCTTTTTATCCTTTTTGCCGGAAAGGTCCAGCTTTTCGTACATGTCCGGGCGACGCTCTCTGGTACGGCGGATGGATTGTTTCCTGCGCCACTGGGCTACCTTTTCATGGTTACCGGAGAGCAGGATCTGCGGCACTTCCCTGCCGTGCCAAACGGCAGGTCGGCTGTACTGGGGGTATTCCAACATGCCGTTAAAATGGCTTTCATCCTCAAAGCACTCCGGATCGGCAAGCACACCAGGGACCATGCGGCAGACAGCGTCTGTGACGGCCATAGCGGCGATTTCTCCGCCGGTGAGCACGAAGTCACCCAGAGAAATCTCCTCGTCCACACACTCGTCTATGAAGCGCTGGTCGATACCCTCGTAGTGGCCGCAGACCAAAATGAGATTTTCCATCTTGCTCAGGCGGATGGCGTCTTCCTGGCGGAAGGTATGGCCGCAGGGAGACAGGTAGATAGTATGGACTGGGCCGGAGGCTTTATCGCACACCGCTTCCCAGCAGCGGTACAAGGGATCTGCGGTCATTACCGCGCCGCGGCCGCCGCCGTAGGGGTAGTCGTCCACCTGATTCTGCTTATTTGCAGTATAGTCACGGATCTGATGGGCTTCGATCTGAATGAAGCCGCGCTCCTGGGCGCGCCCCAGGATACTCTCGGACAGCACATCTCCCACGGTATCGGGGAACAGCGTTAAAATATCAACTCTCATCGGTACGCATCCCCTCAATGAGCTTTACATCCATAACGCAGTTTTCCATGTCGGTGTTCAGCACAAAGGCCTTCACGGCGGGGATCATGTAGCGATGCTCGCCTTCCACCACATACACTTTATTTCCCGGGTAATCCAAAACATCGGTGATCTTGCCGATGGAAACGCCGTCTTCCCGCACATCCACGCCGATGAGCTCCGCAGCAAAGATGATATCCGCAGGGGCGTCCTCCCGGAACACCTCCACCACCTTGCCACGCAGTTTTTGGGCATCTTCCACAGTGTCGATGCCCTTTACTTTCAGAAGATTGCAGGTTTTTTGAACGCGGCAATCCTCCACAATATACTCCTTGCCCGCTATGCGGACCCGGTTGAAGTCAAGTAAAAATTCCGGGCCGTCTGCCCAGGGGAGCACTTTCATCTCGCCACGGATACCGTGGGTATTGACGATCTCTCCGGCTTCCAAAAATTGAAGCTTCATAGTAAACCTCCTTGAAAACGAGAAATGCGTGACGCCATGCGCCACGCAAACTCGTCAATCAACGATTTCCACCGTGATCTTTTCGCCGGTGCGCTGGGCAACGGTTTTCACGATAGTGCGAATTTCCTTCGCAATTCGTCCCTGGCGGCCAATGACCTTTCCCATATCGCCGGGGGCAACACGCAGCTCCAGGACCTTGCCGTCTTCTGTTTCGGTCTCGGTCACGGTCACTGCATCAGGATCTTCCACCAGGTTCTTTGCCATATACAGCAAAAGTTCCTTCATTGTGTTTCTCCTTTGGGATGCATTACAGCACGCCGGCCTTCTTCAGCAGGGCACGAACGGTATCAGTGGGCTGAGCGCCGTTCTTGATCCAGTTCTGAGCCTTCTCAGCATCAACAGTGACGGTTGCGGGCTCGGTCAGGGGGTTGTAGGTACCGATCTCCTCGATGCAGCGGCCATCACGGGGGCTGCGGGAATCAGCAACGACAATGCGGTAGTAAGGAGCCTTCTTTGCACCCATTCTTCTCAGTCTGATCTTAACCATGAGTTTTCACCTCCAAGTAAATTTCTGTAATCTATATCGCAAAGCAATTTGCTTTCAGCGAACAATGTTTAGAAGCCGGGGAAGCCGCCGAAGCCGCCAAGTCCTCGCATACGCTTCATTTTTCTGCCCATTCCGGGGCCGGAGAACTGCTTGATCATAGAACGCATCTGGTCAAAGGATTTCAGAAGTCTATTCACATCCTCCACCTTCAGGCCGGCGCCTGCGGCAATTCTCTTTTTACGGCTTGCGCCGATGATATTGGGATTTTCCCGCTCCTGGGGCGTCATGGAAAGGATGATGGCCTCTGTATGGGCCATGGCCTTTTCATCGATTTGAATATTCTTCATGGAACCCATGCCCGGCATATTGGCAAGAATGTCCTGCATGGAACCCATGGAGCGCATCTGCACCATCTGGTCGTAGAAATCCTGCAAGGTGAACTTGTTGGATTTCAGCTTCTGCTCCATCTCGGCAGCCTTTTGGGCATCGTAGGCTTTTTCGGCTTTCTCAATAAGAGTCAGCACATCGCCCATACCCAGAATACGGGATGCCATGCGGTCCGGGTGGAACTGCTCAATATCCTCCAATTTCTCACCGATGCCGGAGAACTTGATAGGCTTGCCGGTAACTGCCCGGACAGACAGTGCCGCACCGCCTCTGGCATCACCGTCCAGCTTGCTGAGCATGACAGCGTCGATATCCAGCCATTCATTGAAGCTTTGGGCGGCATTCACGGCGTCCTGGCCGGTCATGGCATCCACAACCAACATGATCTCGTCGGGCTTCACGGCGGCTTTGATATTCTTCAGCTCTTCCATCAGCGCCTCGTCAATATGGAGCCGGCCGGCAGTGTCCAAAAACACCATGTCGTGGCCGTGCTGACGGGCATAACTGACAGCTTCTTTGGCGGTCTGTACGGGATCGTTCTGTCCCTTCTCAAAAACGGGGATCCCCAACTTTTCACCGCAGACCTTCAGCTGCTGGATAGCAGCGGGTCGGTAGATATCACAGGCAACCAGCAGGGGGTTCTTACCCTGGCGCTTCATAAGACCGGCCAGCTTACTTCCGTTGGTGGTCTTACCTGCGCCCTGGAGGCCTACCAGCATCACAACCGTAGGGCCGTTGGGGCTTATGGTAATGTGCTTGGCATCGCTGCCCATAAGGGCGGTGAGTTCTTCATTGACGATCTTTACGATCATCTGGGCAGGGCTCAAAGATTCCAGCACGTCGGTGCCTACACATCGCTCGGTGACGGATTTTACAAAATCCTTCACAACTTTATAGCTGACATCCGCTTCCAAAAGGGCCATGCGGATCTCCCGCATCGCTTCCTTCACATCGGACTCCTTCAGTCGGCCCTTGCCGCGGAGCTTCCGGAAGGCAGCGGAGATTTTTTCAGTTAATCCTTCAAATGCCATGGTTACTCCTCAAGTCCTTGGGCGGCGGATAAAATCTTCTTGGCAAGGCCGGACACTTCTTTGTCCTCTTTGCTCTCCAGAACCTTGGCGGCAGCTACGATGGTTCTCATCGCCTTGCGGCAGGCAATATCTCTGCGCACACAACCGGTCTTTTCCTCCATGTTACGAAGCAGGGCCTCTGCCCGGCTCAGATTATCATGGACGCCCTGGCGGCTCACTTGCAATTCCTCGGCAATTTCTGCCAGAGATAGGTCCTGGTTATGGCGGAGGTCGAAGCACATTTTCTGCCGCTGGGTCAGAAGATCACCGTAGTAATCAAAGAGCAGAGTCATTTCCAATGCGTCCATAAAAACCTCCCTGTCAAGGACATTTCCTTGACACCTCGGGTATCATACACTATCGCAGAGGGTTTGTCAAGTATTTTCCCTTGACATCATCAAATTATTTTGTACCAGCTTTCCAGCTCCTCCACCGTGAGAAAACCCAGCCGGCGGTAGAGGTTTACGGCAGGCAGGTTGTTATCCGCCACCGTGAGGGTCACGGTGTCTCCCTGCACCGCGCTGCAAAGGGCCAGCATTACCTCCTCACCCGCCCCCTTGATCACAGAGGCAATGGCATCAATGTTCCCGTCCTGTACCAAACCGATACCAAGCAGAGTGTGGTTACGGTGAACAAAATAAGCGTTTCCCTCACCTGCGATCTTTTTTATATCCAAAAAGCTCAAGTATGTGCAGTCGGTACGTGCAGCATCTTTTCATTATAAATCACGCGCCATTGCTCGGCGGTATTCTCCTGCACAGGAAATAACGCCGCATCCGTTTCCCCCAGGAAATCCCGGGCACATTGCATACGCAGGAGCGTGGTATGGCGCGGATACGCCCTTAATACATCATTGCCTGTGGCATACACCTTTTCCGCCCCGGCGGCAATGCAAAACTCCCGGCATTCTTTTAAGAGCTGCTCCGGCTGACGGGTGTCTTGTATGCGAATATACGCTTCTTTGGTGTAGGGAATTTTCTTCAGGATCAGACTAGCCGCTCCAAACTCCGAGCAAAACACCGGAATGTCACGCATAGGATATCACCTCGCCCTTACAATAGCACAATCTTTGTATTTCGTCCATAATAATACTTGATTTTGCGGAAAATAGGAGTATAATCAGTAAAGACCCCATCGAAAGGAGGAAAAACCTGTGAAGAAGATTATTTGCAAGAAGGAATATGATACCGAGACCGCCACTCTGGTGAAGAAGTACACCGTGGGTTACTTCGGCGATCCCGCCGGTTACGAGGAAGTTCTGTTCCAGACTCCCGGCGGCCTGTATTTCCTGTACGTACATGGCGGTGAGAATTCCCCCTATCCTACCGAGGATATCCTGCGCATTGCCAAGACCAAGGTAGCCGACTGGATGGAAACTCACTAATCTGCAAAGAACTTAGGAGACCGCGAGGTCTCCTTTTTTCTTGACACATGTGCTATTCTATATAGTAGAAAACCATGGGACGGTGTCACATGAAACGAGTAATTACCTTAATACTGGCGGCAACCCTCTTTCTGAGCCTTGCATCCTGCGGAAATCACGCGGAATCTTCAGATATTGCCGCCACTACCCTGCCGGTCTACGAACTGACTGCGCGGCTGTGTGAGGGCACCGGTTTAAAAGTAAACAGGATCATTACAGAAAACGTATCATGTCTTCACGACTATACCCTGCAGCCCGGACAGATGAAGCCCCTGGAGACGGCAACACTTACCGTCATCTCCGGCGCGGGGTTGGAGGATTTTCTGGAGGATACTTTGCCCCGAAATGTTGCAGACGCATCTTTAGGCATTGATCTGCTTTGTACCCATCACGATCATGATGACCACGACCACGGCCACGACCCCCACATCTGGCTCGACCCGGCAAACGGAAAGAAGATGGCGGAGAATATTTATACCGCCTTGTGCAAGCATTACCCGGAAAAGGAAGACACTTTTACGGATAATTTTGAAAAGCTAACAGAGGATTTTGACCAACTGATCGCCTATGGTCAGGAGCAGCTTTCCTCGCTGTCCTGTCGTAAACTGGTCACTTTCCACGACGGTTTTGCCTACATGGCAAACGCCTACAACCTTTCGATTCTCCACGCCATGGAGGAAGAATCCGGCAGCGAGGCATCGGCAAAGGAACTGATCGAAATCTGCCAGAGCATGAAGGCCCACAAAGTCCCCGCTGTATTTACCGAGGTAAACGGCAGTGACCGGGCCGCGACCATTGTTGCAAAGGAAACCGGTGCAAAGGTCTACGCTCTGGATACCGCCATGTCAGATGGATATTTTAAAGCTCTATACCGCAATATCGATACATTAAAGGAGGCATTGGGATGAACATTTTAGGACACGGCCACGGCTGCGGCCATTCCTGCTGCCTTCGTATTTCCGACCTTTCCGTAAAGATCGGCGGCACCCCCATCCTCAAGGATGTAAATCTCCATGTCCACTGCGGAGAAATGATCGCTCTGATCGGCCCCAACGGTGCCGGTAAGAGTACGCTTCTAAAGGCTATCTTGGGTCAGCAGGAGTATGAGGGCGTAATTTCATTCTCTGTGCCCGGTGAGCGAAACCGTAAGATGAAGATCGGATACGTGCCCCAAAGCCCTGCTTTTGACCCCGGTGATCCCATGAGTGTGGCAGACCTCTTTGCCTGCTGCATGGGCGGCCGGCCCGCCTTTTGGGGTGTTTCCCTAAAAATGCGGGAAAAGGTTTTGGACTGTCTTTCCCGTGTACACGGCGAGGCTCTGATAGATAAGCGCATCGGCACCCTCTCCGGCGGTGAGCTGCAAAGAGTGCTCATGGCATTGGCCTTGGAACCGCTGCCCAATATTCTTATCTTGGACGAGCCACTGTCCGGCGTGGATGTGGAAGGCATGGTAACCCTTATGGACATGCTGGACGAATTACGGAAAGAGTATGATCTCTCCATTCTAATGACTACCCACGATTTTTCCCTGTTGGAGCACTACGCGGATCAAGTGGTTTTGATCGATCAGGGTATTTTGTGCCAGGGTACGCCTCGGGATGTGCTCCAAAGTGATGAATTCCTTCGGGTGTTCCACAGAAACGGAGGGGTGAAAGAATGAGTATTTGGTACGCTTTCTGTGATCTCCTTCCTTTGGAGATGCTCTCCTGGGACTTTATGAAAAACGCCCTGCTGGCGGTACTTCTCATGACGCCGCTATTTGGCCTTTGCTCCACCATGATCGTCACAGGAAAAATGAGTTTCTTCTCCGATGCTCTTGGTCACTCCGCCTTTACCGGCATTGCAATCGGCTGCATTTTCGGCATTGCCGCACCCACCTGGGTGGCAGTCGCGTTTTCCGTAGTTTTTGCGCTATTATTCTCCTATGTAAGAAGCCGCAGCAACCACACGGCCGATACCCTCATCGGTGTATTTTCCAGCACGGCGGTGGCATTGGGTATCTTCATTGCCACTTTGGGCGGCGGCAGCTTCACCAAGTACAACCGATATCTCATCGGCGATGTGCTGTCAGTCACCCCCCTGGAGATTGGACTACTTGCCATTGTTTTGGTGTGTGTTGTTGTCTTTTGGTGCGTGGCATCCAACCGGCTGATTTTATCCTCTGTCCACCCGCAGTTGGCATCCTCCCGGGGAATCCCGGTAAACGCCATGCAGACTGTGTTCACCGTGGCCATCGCTGTGGTGGTGACGTTGTCTATCTCCTGGGTTGGCCTTTTGATCCTCAATTCCCTGCTGATACTCCCCGGCGCTGCATCTCGAAATATTGCAAGAAATTTACGGCAATATCACCTGTTTTCCATTGTGATCGCCATGATTTCCGGGCTTTTGGGTCTATGGGTCTCCTACGCCTTGGGTGCCTCTACCGGCGCCGCTATCAGTCTGATTTTGGCAGCAATGTTTATTATCTCCTTCTTTCTGAGAAAGGTCAGGGCATGATATGGGTGATATCAAGATACAAGTTATCGCAAGAATGAACAGCGACTTTCCCACTAAATTTGGTATTCCCAGACAGAGCGGGCTTGTGGAAGATCTGCGCTCCACCATTATATTTGAGCCGGAATTTCGCAACACCGATGCGCTGCGCGGTTTGGAGGAATTCTCCCACCTGTGGATTATTTGGCAATTCTCCGAAGCTGTCCGCACCGGCTGGTCCCCTACTGTGCGCCCTCCCCGCCTGGGCGGCAACACCCGTATGGGCGTGTTTGCCACCCCTTCCCCTTTCCGGCCCAACAACTTAGGTCTTTCCAGCGTGAAGATTTTGGGAATCGAACAAACCGAGGAGTTCGGCACCGTGATCCATGTAGGCGGCGCGGATCTAATGGACGGCACACCCATTTTTGACATCAAACCGTACATCCCCTACAGCGATTGCCACGAGGATGCCGTGGGCGGTTTCACCCAGACTGCGGATGACTACCTTTTACAGGTAAATATCTCCCATGAATTATTGAGCAAAGTACCATTAGAAAAGCAAGATGCTTTGATCGGTGTACTCTCTCATGACCCCAGACCTTCCTACCAAAAGGATACGGATCGAATTTACGGCTTAAACTTTTCCGGTTTGGATGTGAAATTTCAGATTAAGGACAAGATATTAACGGTTTTGGAAATCAATAAAGTATAAAGAAACCCCTGCTCGAAAGAGCAGGGGTTCTTTTAATGAATTACTTGAAATACTTCACAGCGGCCTCGAACATGCGGATATCGTAGTTGCCGGGGACATTCTTGTACAAGCCTGCACCGATACGCTCGCTGTGACCCATCTTGCCGAACACTCTGCCGTCGGGAGAGGTAATACCCTCGATGGCAAACAGAGAGCCGTTGGGGTTGAAAGCGGCGTCCATAGTGGGTTCGCCGTTCAGATCCACATACTGGGTAGCGATCTGGCCGTTGGCAGCCAACTGCAGCGCCAGTTCCTCGGATGCGAAGAAGCGTCCTTCGCCATGGGAGATCGGCACATTGACAATATCACCCACATTCATGAGGCTCAGCCAGGGAGACTTGTTGGAAGCGATCCGGGTGCGGACGATCCGGGACTGGTGGCGGGCGATGGTGTTGAAGGTCAAGGTGGGGCAATTTTCATCGGTGTCGATGATCTTGCCATAAGGCACCAGACCCAGCTTGATCAGCGCCTGGAATCCGTTGCAAATACCACACATCAAGCCGTCACGGTCATCCAAAAGCTTCGTCACCTGCTCCTTGATGGCGGGGTTGCGGAAGAATGCGGTAATAAACTTTGCAGAGCCGTCGGGCTCGTCACCGCCGGAGAAGCCGCCGGGCACGAAGATCATCTGGGAATCAGCGATCTTGGAAGCCACGGTCTCCACGCTTCTTGCAACATCCTCTGCAGTCAGGTTACGGATCACAACGATCTCCGCCTCACC
>JAZRZT010000023.1:0-2590 GCA_045601475.1 Faecousia sp. | reverse complement strand
AGGATCAAACTCTCAAAAAATGGTATCTAAACTCCCGTAGGAGCTCAAATCAGTTTTTTGAATAATTTGTACTAGCAAATATACTCAAGAATTTTCGTTGGCTGTTAATTCGATTTCTAAATCGATGCTTAAACAATCCATAAATAAATTGTCCAAGGTGTTTGTTCGTCTTTGCGTTATTCAATTTACAAGGTACAGTGTTGCGTCCTCCGGGCCACAGGCCGTTCATCGGACAGCTTGCCTATAATACCATCCCGCACCTCGTTTGTCAACACTTTTTTTCAAAAAATTTTCGATTTATTTCACTTTTCTCAATCGTGCATTTTAGACAGAGTTTTGGGCGGGTTTTTGTGCATTATTCCAATACGTTACTACTGATATCCATAAGGGCATCGGCGGCGTCCATGACGCTCTCCTCCCGCTTGGCAAGGTCGCCTAAGCTTACCATACCGCACAGCTTTCCGTCCTCCAGCACAGGGAGTCTGCGCACCTGCAGCTTGCCCATCAGATTTGACGCAACACCAACATCCATATCCGGCCGGGTGCCGTGGATATTTTGGGTCATGATCTGCTCCACGGTAGTTTTATTGGGGTCCCGGTTTGCCGCCAGGCACCGGGTAACAATATCCCGGTCTGTCAGGATGCCGCAAAGGTTGCCGTTTTCCATCACAGGCAGCGCGCCTATATTATAATGTGTCAGGCTTCTGGCGGCCACCGCCACCGTCTCCTTAGCCCCCACCGGGATCACCTGGCTGGTCATCACATCGCGTACTTTCATGTTATCCCTCCTCTGGAGGAAAGTCTGCCCAGCCTTAAGAAAATTATACATGGTATTCCCTGCAAATTTATTGTATGATAACTGTAAGAAATCCCCGTCAATGGGTAGTACATAGGTGAAGGGAGGCTTTCCCATGGATGACAAAGAGATCATTGGGCTGTTTTGGGCAAGGATAGAAAGTGCCATCGATGCCCTGAGACAAAAATACGGCAAGCTGCTTCTGAAAACCGCCATGAACATTCTATGCGACCGCCGGGACGCGGAGGAAGCGGAAAATGACACCTACTTAGCCGTGTGGGATACCGTGCCCCCGGCGAAACCGGATCCCCTGTGCGCCTATGTGCTGAAAATCGGCAGAAACACCTCTTTAAAGCTTTTGCGGGCCCGCTCTGCCCAAAAGCGCACCGGCTATGAGGTATGCCTGGACGAGCTGGCCGAGGTGCTGCCCGGAGAAACCCTGGAGGAGCAGATGGATGCCCGGGAACTGGGCCAGGCCATCAACCGTTTTCTGGCTACTCAGGACAAGCAGAGCCGGGTGCTGTTTGTAAAGCGGTACTGGTTTGGAGATGACATCTGCGCGCTTTCCAAAGAACTGGGTCTGACCCAGGGTGCGGCATCCGTGCGGCTGCACCGCACAAGAAGCAAGCTGAAAGACTACTTACAGAAGGAGGGATTTTGGCTATGAAACGGGAAAAACTGTCCCAGGCTTTAAATGAGCTGGACGACAAGTACATTGCAGAGGCGGTCAAGAAGAAACACCATCCCATCCGCTGGGCAGCGCCCATTGCGGCGGTACTGGCGGTGGCGATCCTGGCAACTACCTTACTAAGATCCCCGGGCGGCAAGTCTACCCACGCCCCCACCATAGACCACGGTATTCAGTTAAACTACCTGGTTGCAAAGCCGGAGTATCCCAAGCTGATGGCCTACCCCCTTACAGAGAACGACGGTGACTACGGCGACTGGTGGGAGGAACAGCGGGCGTTTTACCGTCAGCCGGAGGGTTACGCCGACTCTTTGGAAGCTTTTTGGGAACAGCTTCTAAGCCGCACCCTGACAGACTCCCAAAACAACGCTGTATGTTCCCCCGTGAACATCTACATGGCCCTTGCCATGCTGGCGCAGATCACAGACGGCAACACCCGGCAGGAGATTTTGGACGTTCTGAACGCCCGGGATATGGATTCCCTTGCCAACCAGGCAAAGCACGTTTGGGAGGGACATTACAAAAACGACGGTCTTTCCACCTGCATTTTAGCCACCTCTTTGTGGCTGGAAGAAAACTACGGCTTCAACCAAGAAACTGCCGACCTGTTGGCAGAGAAGTTCTATGCATCCGTATTTCAGGGCGATCTGGGTACAGAGGACATGAACGAAGTGCTCCGGGCTTGGCTGGACGAGCAGACCGGCGGTGTTTTGCAGCAGCAACTGCAGAGCGCCTCTCTGCCGGCAGACACGGTGCTGGCCCTGGCCTCTACCATCTATTATAAGGTACAGTGGCTGGATGCGTTCCAGGAGAAAAACAACACCCAGGCCACCTTCCACGGTGCAGCAGGCAACACAAAGGAAACCTTCCTCAATCGCACCCTCCCCTACGGCCCGTACTGCTGGAGCGACAGCTTTGGGGCGATCTATCTCCCCCTGGAGGACGGCAGCCGCATGTGGCTGATCCTGCCTGACGAGGGTGTAGACCCCGGCTCCATCTGGGGCGAGGTTCGTGGGCTTTTGAGCCAGTCCCCCATCTACGCCGATACCACGGCAAACAGCAAGACCATGAAAGTCCATCTGTCTGTGCCCAAGTTTGATATCGGG
>JAZRZT010000022.1:0-2120 GCA_045601475.1 Faecousia sp. | reverse complement strand
AAATGCCGCCCAAGGCCGGGCGGCAGTAGATTTACAGTTGGAAACGGGGTTTGTTGTGGAGCATTTCACGCCAGTCAAGATCGCCCCGCTGCAGACCCATGATGGCAAGCTCTGCGCTGGCCAGGTTGGTGGCAATGACTGCGTTCTGCTTGTCGCAGTGGCGGATGGTCTCGATCATCTGGCTGTCTTCCCAGGGGTCAACGGAGTTGGGGTCGGAGAACAGGATCACCAGATCGATCTCGTTGTAGGCGATCCGGGCGTTGATCTGCTGGTGACCGCCCTGCTTGTGAGAAAGAAGCAGCGTAATGGGCAGACCGGTATGGTCGGCGATGAGACGGCCGGTGGTGGCCGTAGCAAACAGGTTATGCTTCATGAGGACGCTTTTGTATGCGGTGCAGAACTGGACCATCAGTTCTTTTTTCTTGTCGTGTGCCAAAAATGCAATGTTCACAGCGTTCACTCCTTATCTCTATGTCACAGCTTTACAGCCGCGCGCAGACCCTGGATGCGCTGGGCGATCCTCTTGCAGGCAGCGGCTGCGCCTTTTTTCGTCTGTTTCAGAAGGGGCTTCTGGAAAGCGGCGGCCAGGACCACATTGGGATCCTCCGGCACGATACCCAGAAGGGGCACACCTGCCCGGTCCATCACGTCGTCTACGGTAAGTTTCATTGCCGAGATCATCTTCTCGTCAATGCGGTTGACCACAAGACGGATGTTGTGCTTGCCCATGGCGGCCAGCATGTCCGCGGCCTGTCCGGCATCCCGGATAGATGCGGGGTCGGCGCCGGTGACTAAGATCACCCGGTCGCAGCTTTTGGCGGCTAAGGCAAAGCCGGTCTCAATGCCTGCGGGGGCATCCAGGAATATGTAGTGGTAATGCATCCGCGCCCCATCCAGCATCCGGGCGAAATCCAGCCGGTCAATGGCGTCGGAAGGGCAGTTCATAGGCGCGGTCAAAAAGTGCAGGTTGGGATACACCGGGTGCACCGTCGCCATGCTGAGGGGGTACTCGCCCCGGCACACATCCATAAAGGAGATGGTGCCAAGATCCGAAAGACCCAAGGCAATATCCAGATTCCGAAGACCGATGTCACAGTCGATACACAGAACCTTCTGACCCATTTGCGCCAAAGCGGTGGCGACACCTGCGCAGACGGAGGTCTTGCCCGTACCGCCCTTGCCGGACAGAACAGCGATCAATTCGCCCACGGTATCGCCTCCTTACAAATAGGGAGAAATCCCCAAGTAACCACCATTATAAAGGAATTGTTCACAAAAAGCAAGTAAAATCAATGGTTTTTTAAAAGGTTTTTTATGAGAAATACCAAAAAACAATATGAAAGAGGTCTTGCAAAAATGCCCCTTTCGGAGGGGAATTTTTGCGAAAAAATGCCATCTTGCCGTCAAAATGGCGGCGGGGCGGGGATTTGAAGGAAAATTCACGAAAATTTCACGGAAAAACTGCAAATAATGCTTGCATTTTCCAGGGAGGTAGGCTATATTATATAAGGCGTTAGCACTCGAAGGCTTCAAGTGCTAAATAACCGTATAGATATCTGCCCCCCGGGGCAATCTAAATAACCATTTGGAGGAACTGTTATGAAACTCAGACCTACAGCCGATAATATCGTGCTGAAGCAGACGGAAGCAGAGGAGACCACCTCTTTCGGCATTATCCTGGCTACCACCAATAAGGAAAAGCCCGCTATCTTTGAAGTGATGTCCGCCGGTCCCGACGTAAAGGACGTGAAGGTGGGCGACAAGGTCGTGATCGGCAGCTTTGCCGGCAATGACGTGAAGCTGGACGGCGTGGATTATAAAATCGTGAAGCTGGAGAATGTTCTGGCTGTCGTGACTGACTAATTCTGGAGGAAAATTACTATGGCAAAGATGATTGTTTACGGCGAGGATGCTCGCAGAAAACTGCAGGCCGGTATTGACCAGCTGGCCGACACCGTCAAGGTCACCCTGGGCCCCAAGGGCCGCAATGTGGTGCTGGCCAAGAAGTTCGGCAGCCCCCTGGTTACCAATGACGGCGTGACCATCGCCAAGGATATCGAGCTGGAAGATCCCTTTGAGAACATGGGCGCCCAGCTGATCCGCGAGGTTGCTACCAAGAC
>JAZRZT010000021.1:0-3257 GCA_045601475.1 Faecousia sp. | reverse complement strand
TTCCGCAAAAGCGGCTGCCGTCGGGAAGCTGATTACCACAATTCATGCAAAATGCCATAACGATGTACCTCCATTATTTTGAATTTGATTTGTTGATCGTGTACTTAACCGTCCAGCCGCTGGCCGCAGCTGTTGCAGAATTTCGTGCCTGCGGGAAGCTGTGTGCCGCAGCCGGTGCAAAAGATGCTCTGGGTCTGTGCTGCAGGAGCGGCCTCGATTTTACAGCCACAACCTGAACAGAACTTCGTGCCTGCGGGAAGGGATGCCCCACAGCTGGGACAGGTGATGCCACCGGAAGGAGCAGCGGAAGCGTGCTTCTGCGCCTCGTTCTCCGCCTTGATGCGGTCGATCTCCGCCTGTAGCTGGTCCGCGGTATCCAGATGGCTCTTTGCCGCCCGACAGTATTCCAGGATCACCTCATCTGCCTGACCGACCAGATAGAGGTCGTAGTAGTGCTGGCCGATCTTCAGCAGCTCCTCATTGGCCGCCAGCTTCTCCGCCGCGATCTTGCTGTTGAGCTTGGTGGTCTCAATGGCGTCGGTGGTTCTGTCGCCAATATTCTTTGCCACCTGATTCAGCTTGTCGAAAAATGCCATACCATTCGTCCCTTTCTGTTTTTTATATAAGGTTTATTGATTTTATGTTTTCGCGCCGCACTGGGGGCAGAAGTCCATTTGCTCGGCGAGGATAGTGTCGCAGATGAGGCATGTCTTATGCCGCTCCCGATACAGGTCGTATAAGGTTTTGACCGGCAACCGGTGTCCGCATTCCACACAGAAATGGCTCTCTGTCTGTGAGGGAGTGCCGCAATGGGTGCATACCCGGATCTTCTTCATAGCTGATGGACCGAAGCCGTAATGCTCCATATTCTGCTGACGGTGCAGTTCCAATTTTTCAGTCGTCATCCGGCCACCTCCCCGTAACGAAGGCGCGTTCCGCAGGCTTCACAGAACCGACCGGTGCCGGAGATCTTTTTGCCGCAATGGGTGCAGTAGTTGGGTTTCTCCTGCCAGGGAGCGCAGTCTACACACTGCAGCATATCGGCGTTATACATGGGATCGCTGACCCATCTTCCGCATTTGGCGCAGCGGTTGAAGTGCTGTTTCCCCTCAAGCTCCCAGGCCATCTTCAGTTCTTCCTCCTGCGTATCTTCCCGGACCGGCTTCGTGGTGCACAGCACCATGCCGGATACATCGCAGAAAAAGCGGTATCGACTTCCTCCCGAATCGGCAATGATCCTGTACTTGGCAGTTGCGTGTTCCTTCATTGCCATTTGCGCTGACCTCCTTTCGCCGTGATACTCAAACCAATCCAATTAAAACAAACCTTGAATTTTTCAAGTTTTTGTGGTCTAATAGAGACACAAATCAGCTTCCTTCCCAAAGAAAGTTCTTCGTATTCTCTTCTTGTTGGCCAAACTATACAAGGTTTTTTGAAAATTGTCCCCATACTAAACCCCCAAAAGGATGGGAAAAAGAGAAATTTTTTCAAAAGAGGATGGGAATTTGGATGGGAGACACCATAGATCGGAGGTACATACCATGAAAAAAGCCATCTCACTGCTTCTGACCTGCCTGCTCTTACTGGGTTGCCTTTCCGGCTGCGGAAACGACTCGCCGCTCAATGCCAAAGAGCCGGTGACTCTGACCATGTGGCATAATTACGGCGGAGATATGCAGCAGGCCATGGACTATCTGATCGACCAGTTCAATTCCACGCTGGGAAAGGAGCAGGGCATTGTCATTGATGTGACTGCCATCTCCTCCAGTTCCGAGCTGGACAAGAGCCTTGCCATGATCGCCAACGGCGATCCCGGTGCGCCCGATATGCCGGACATCTTTACCGGCTACCCCAAGCTTGCCATCCAGTTCTGGGAAAAGGGGCTGCTTGCTGATCTGGACAACTATTTCACCGCTGACGAGCTATCCGCCTATGTGGATGCCTTCGTGGATGAGGGCCGCCTGTCGGACAGTGGTCTCTACGTGTTCCCCATTGCCAAGTCCACGGAAGTGCTCTACGTCAACCAGACCCTGTTTGACCGCTTTGCCGCCGAGACCGGCGCTTCTGCGGATATGCTCTCCACCTTTGAGGGAATCGCAGAGCTTTCTAAGATGTACTATGAATGGAGCGGCGGAAAGCAGTTTTATGCCGCTGACTCCTGGTTCAACTTTGCCGAGGTAGGCATGGCGCAGCTGGGTGACAGCATCTTTGAGGGCGAAGCCCTCTCTCTGGACGGGGACAACTTCGCCCACATCTTTGAAACGGTTTATACTCCCGCAGTGGAGGGCGGCATCGCCATCTATGACGGCTATTCCTCCGACCTGTCCAAAACCGGCGACCTCGTCTGCTCCACCGGATCTTCTGCGGGCATCCTGTTCTACGGCGATACCATTACTTATACGGATGGCACCGTAGAGAATGTGGAGTACAGTATCCTTCCTTATCCCGTGTTTGAAAACGGCACCAAAGCAGCCATCCAGCGCGGCGGTGGTTTGATGGTTGCAAAATCGGACGAACAGAAGGAGTATGCCGCAGGCGTTTTCATCAAGTGGCTTACCGCGTCCGAGCAGAACATGAGCTTCGTCGCCAATACCGGCTATCTGCCCGTTACCAAAGAGGCATTTGAAAATGATCTGGGTACGCACATGGATACTGTGGAAGATCCCCGCATCAGGAAGATGCTGACCAGCGTGCTGTCCATGTACGAGGACTATTCCTTCTTTACTGCGCCCACCTATGCGTCTTTCGACAGCGACAGCGATGCCTATGAGGACGATTTCAAGGATTTGCTGACCGATAAACGCGCTGAGTATCTGGCCGGAAACACAATCTCCGTTGCCGATGCGCTGAACGAATTCAGGAACTGACCAAAATAAACCTTTGATGGAAGGAGGTGTCGTGCTGCATGTTCAAACGGGCTCTTGCATTATGGAAAGAGGAGCGAAGCAGAAAAGGGACTACTCTGCACCGCAGGCTCCTGCTCTTTTTCATGCTGGTTTCCATTTCGCTGATCCTTACCTTTGCGCTGCTGCTGAGTCTGTTTGGCATCACCGGCAAGGAGGCAAAAGCAGTCAAAAGCCACATCGACACCGAGCTTTCCATCATGACCAGCAAGATCAACGATGACTTCGGGCGGCTCTCTCTGGGCGGCATTGCCATTGCGGAAGAACTGGCAGAACGCAGCGAGGACTTTTTTGATGAGCATGAGCTCTCCGCAGATAAATTGCAGGCTAACCCCGAGCTCATCGAACCGCTGC
>JAZRZT010000020.1:0-9034 GCA_045601475.1 Faecousia sp. | reverse complement strand
GCATGCAGCCCGCTGGCAGAGGGGATATCCCCTTTGCCAGCACCAGGGAGGCAAGCCCTCCCTGCGCCGATTCCATCGGCTACCCACCATGACAGCGCTGCTGCGCTGAAGAAAGGAGACGATTCCATCCCCTGTCCGCATTTCTCCATATCCATCACCAGCCGTGGCAAAGGTCAATCTGCCATGGCTGGTGCTTCTTATTATCTCGGACAGAAGCTGTATTCCGAGTATGACCATGAATGGAAATACCCGCATAGCGACCCAAAGCGTGTGCGATACACAGAGGTGATGCTTCCGTCCAACGCACCGCCTGAGTATGCCGACCGGCAGACTTTATGGAATGCTGTGGATGCTGCCGAGAAAAGCAACAAAGCCCAAACCGCAAGACGTTTCACCATTACCTTGCCAAGGGAGTTGACCTTTGAACAGAATCTCATCCTCATCCGTGACTATTGTGCCAAGCAATTCGTGGACAAGGGCATGATCTGTGATCTGTACTACCATGACTCCGGCAATGGCAATCCCCATGTTCACCTGATGCTGACCATGCGTGCTATAGATGAAAATGGACGCTGGCTTCCCAAAACAAAGACGGCTTATGTGCTGGATGAAAAAGGTCAGCGCATCCGGGGAGACAATGGCAAATGGCTGCGGGAATGCATGGATACCGTCGATTGGAATGAACAGAAATATGCTGAGATCTGGCGGCATGAGTGGGAGTTGGCTCAGAACAATGCGCTGGAAGCTGCTGGTCGGACTGAGCGTATTGATATGCGATCCTATGAGCGTCAGGGCATCACCGATCTGGAACCGCAGATTCATCTTGGCCCGGAAGCTGCTGCGCTGGAACGCAAGGGGATCTCAACTGCCCGTGGCGAACACAACCGAGAAATCAAGCATGTGAATGCCCTTATCCGTGGTTTACAGAAGACGATTGCTGCTTTGGGTGAGTGGCTGCAAGGCATTAAGGAAACGCTGTCTCGGCACGAAACCATCTCCAATCCAGACGATTACAACCTTGGTGAAGTGCTGCTCAGCTATCTGGAACTGCGCAAAGCTGACCGGGAGTTCTGGAATCATCGGGCGCAGACGAAGGCGTCGTTGAAGGACTTGCAGGCGATTCTCAATGCCATCTCTTTCCTGAAAGAACGGGAGCTTGATACGGTGCATGCCCTTGGTGAATACCTGTCCCGTATCGACACACAAATGGACGATCTGCGTAAGAAAGTGCGCGGCAAGGAACAGCGTATTCGGGACATTGATGCTTTGCTGAACGCAGATAAGACCGTATATGATCTGCAATCCATGTATGATGAGTACAGCAACATTCGCTGGAAGAGTGCAAAGGAACGGTTCGCTACTGCACATGCTGATAAGCTGGAACAGTACAAGAAAGCCCAGCGGCTGCTGCATAAGTTTGGGGTGTCGCATCCCATTGACCGCAAGTCGCTGCGGGCAGAAAAGGCACAGCTTGAACAGGAGATCGAAGCTCTGCGGCCCGATTTGGATGCAGTACAAGTAGAGCTGGATGAACTGAAAACTGTTCGTTATTGGGTGCGAAAGGTCGTTCCAGATGCGTTGCCCAGTCGTGCAGAAAACGGCAAGCCCTCTCTGTATGAAACAATGCAAACTGCCCAGAGTAAGAATGACTTGTCTGATTTACTGGAGCGGTCTGCAAAGCAAATCATTGCACCCAATCAAATAGAAACGCAACGCACATTACAACACCAACGAAATGAAACACTATGATGCAAGCCCCGCCTTCTATTCCATATAGAGGGCGGAGCTTTACTTGTTTGTGCCAGTCTGTCGCTACATTACGGTTCAGCGTAACCTATCTGCTTATTAAGTAAGATGCAGAAATTGTCACTTTATTACATCCTCCCACGAGATGAATTCCTTGTACTCGCACCGATCCTGCGCATTGCTTCGCTTGATCTCTTCTCCTGTTTGTGCATCAATCAGCAGATAATAGTAGTCCAAGGAATTTCGTTCATCATCGGAATCACTGGGCGTTCCCCGCAACTTTCCTGTGGCGGTATCCTTGTATAGGCAAGTGACCTGCCACATGGGTCGTGCATAGTAACGAGCAGTTTGCCCTTCTGCCGAGCGATTCTTGCCGGATTCCACTGTATGAAATTTTCCGGGCTCGTTGTAGAGTACATATCCCAGTTCTATTTCATAGATTTTGCGAATATGCCCCGCGTTGATTTCTCCTTCAATGGAAGCAATGATCTCATCAAACGGAAGCAGCGGAATATCTTCAACAATAACTTCATGTACCCTCAGCGGTACAAGATGAATACTGGTCAGATCCCCTAAATAACCATTGTAGGTGAGAGTCGACGCTACAGGCTGCCAAAACTCTGCGTCATCCAGCTTGGTGGAACTGTCACCCCGAACGCTTTCCTGCACATGAGACAGAACCGGTATTCCTTCTACTGTGGGCAAGAATTCCATGATGATGTACCCTGGAAGCACATCATCGTTCTTGCCATATTCACAGATATGATGTGCCCACACACGAACAGGGTTTTCAAGCAGAAAGTGCTCTGGTTCGTAGCCCATTGACCGAAGAGCGATCTTAGCTCGCTCGGTTATCTCTCCGAAGGTAATGTCATCCAACGGGACATAAAGATTGCTGGGCGAAAAGTCACTGTACCAATTTCCTTCAGCGAATGGGGTGCCAAGACGGACACCATTGAGCTTTTGGGGATAATCCGGAGCATCCCTTCCGATGAGCAGCATATATGCTCCACGAAAGCGAAGGGAATCCCAGCCAATATCTGCTGCTGTAAATGTAGGTTCTTCAGCGCCTCCTTCGATAAGAACAATAGGCATTTTTTCTACCTGTGGGATATCGATCTCTGCATCAACAACGATGGTTCGCCATTTGGTTTCGTAGGTCTTTGTCCAACGGGATGGGGCCTGCACTCGCAATTCTTTGATAGATACCCATTCCTCTGCATTAGCAACCGATAGCATCATCAGCAGGACAAGCAGCAGACATAAGAGTTTCTTCATTGCACATCCTCCCACATGATAACCTTGGGAACCATGCAGCGACCCTCATTAACATTCTCCGGATCAACAAGTTCGCCGGTTTGTGCATTGATGATGAGAGGCTGATAATAGTCGCTGTTGCCATCATACATGAGGTTTGCACTACCGTTGATGCCGCCCCGCCTTTCAGAGGAAGCTCCGCCTGGATGATACTCACACCATACCACCCAGCAAGGGATGAGAACCTGTTCATTTGGATTATCAGAATCGAACTGAACATAGCCAAGCGTCACGCTATCAATCCAGCGAACATGACCGGACAGAATCAGATTCTCAATGCTGCTTTTCACAGTATCAAAGGGCAATAATGGAATATCTTGATGGAGTACACTGCTTTCCTGATAGAACGTGCAGTTGACAGACCATTCATTTTCACCAAAAACAATGCCGCGCATAATGCCACGGTTGGCAAGCCAAGAATCTTCATCATCTAATGCAAACTGAGTATAGGCTTCATGGATACTGGCCATAAATGGAATCCCATGGAAGGATTGTGCCAGACACAGGGAATAACCGCCTCTGTCACGAATGACTTTTCCAGACTTTTTCCAGAATGTTTTGCCATCCACATAAACATTACGGAAATACAATGATTCGCCCGGAAAAAGATAGTCTGTCTGGGATTTTGCGATGTTAATGGCCTCTGCAAGAGTCAGCGTATTGTTGTCTGCGTAGGCTGTGTTCATATCGAAATCATACAGATCATAGAGCTCCTGGCTCATTGCGCCGGCGACAAAATTGTTATCCCGATTATCACCCCATGCAGGTGGAAGGGCATGTGTCACCTGCGCGCTGTAATCGTTGGAACGGAAGGAATACCGATTGATCCGATCATCTTTTTCTGCCTGTGCATACCACGCATCCAATGTACGATACACCGACTCATCGAGGGGTGGCATTTGGCGTACAGTAATAACGGGTGCGTGAATAACTTGAGGAATGACAACAGCTACATCAACCTCAATGGTACGTCCAGCTGCATTGTATTGCGCCACCCAGCTTGGCGCAGTAACAGTGGGCAAATCACCAATAGAATAGTAACCAGTCTCTGCAGAAGCAGAAGTAAATATGATACACATCAAAGCAAGGAATAAGCTCAATTTCTTCATGATGACCACCTTTAGCAAAGGGCGGACATGGTTGTCCATGTCCGCCACAGGTCTTACTTTACACGAATTGCGTTATCCATGTCGGCAGTATCGCCGTCCATGGGTGCCAGCCACAGCTGATCAGGCAGCGCAGCGGGATCCATGTAGGGATAGGTGAATTCAGCCCAGGTATCGCTGTAGCCATTATTACCATAGCTATGTTCCGGGAAAATCCGGCAACCATTGCCGTCTACCAATTCCAACGATACGATCCAGTCGCCGTAAACATTCATTCCGCTATACTCCCACAGCAGGGTGCCATCTTCAGCATAGAAGCCTTCGCCATGCTCGGCCTTGTAAGCAGCAACACTGTCGGGGTTAGGTTCCATTGCCAGGGTGATGTAGGTCATCATAGGCGTGAAAGCAGCCTCGGTAACCTTTGCAGTTACATCGGGGGTAATGGTTTCCTGATTGGGATTCAGCTTAACTACATGGCTGAGAATGTCCTTGGTGTCGAAGGTAAAGGTAACGACACCCTTGTCAGGCAGCGTGTACTGCCCGCTCTCTTTGTTGAAAATGGCCTTGCGGTATTCAGCGGACTGGCATTCACCGATGGGCAGAGCGATTTCAACCTCACCGGACAGTTCCACATCAATGTTATCCAGCCGCCAGTATTCGGTGTGAACAATTTCACCGGGATTTTCGCTGCCGTGGTCATTGCTGCCGGAGTTGGCGGCCATCTCCATCGGCTGACCGTTGATCCAGAATGCATCCACCCACCAGCCAACATTATATTCTGCCAGCAGGGCAAGTTCATCATCAGACAGCATACGCTCGCCGGTCTTGGGGCTGATCTGTCCCATGGGGGTGTCATACCCAGGCAGGTGGTAGCTATACTGCAGGAACAGCGTTCTGCCATCATAACCAGCTTCCTTGATGGTGATTTCCACTCCATTGACAGTTTCGGAATGCAGATTGCCCTGCATGATGCTATCCGCCGTAGGCGGCTGCGTACCGAGCATCTCACGGAGCGAACCGAAGACACCCCACTGGGTAGCTGCAAAAGCCACTGTACCCAGAGCAAGAACAGCAATGAGCGCAAAGATCAGCGCACGACTGCTGAAGCGACCGCCCATATACAGGGCGCGTTTCGTAGATTCTTTCATGTTGACCTCCTGATCGACTTTCTCCTGCAGGAAGGTTTCCACACGCTGGTGGAACACTTCCGGCACGTCAGGGGTCAGATCACTAAGTTCGCGGCGAAAGGTTTCCTGTTTCATTCTTCTTCCTCCCATTCCACGAGGAGTGTCTGCTTGAGACGTTTCCGTGCGCTTCTCATACGGGTTTTGACTGTACTCAAAGGAATACCGAGACTATCGGCGATATTCTGTACTGTTAAACCGTCCACATAGTGCAAGACCATCACAGTACGCAATTCCGGCTTAAGAGAGCTAATGGCTTCCATAACCGGCGGCTGTGGCGGCGGCATCTCAACAGTTGCCGTATTTTCTTCCAATGGATAGAAGCTCTTCCTTCTGCGTTTGCGCAGGACATCCTTGCACTGGTTTGCGAGAATCCTCATGGTCCAAGGCTTGAATTGCTCTGGACGAGAAAGTGTATTTCGCTTTTCCCAGGCTTTAGCAAGCGTATCTTGTACGGCATCAGCAGCATCCTCTACATTTCCGAGGTATGACATGCTCACGCGGTACATCAGCTTCTCAATCCGCCGAACCTCCGCTTGAAACGTCAAAGCATCCACAATATCTGTCCCCTTTGGTTGAGTGTCTGTCAGCAGGCCTGCATGGCAGTTTGAACTTGCCATCTGAGTGGCTGTTCACTTATCTAACGTTTGAAAGGCTCAAATGGTTTTAGTAACCTACAAATATTTTCTGACATATTTGATTTGTTGTCAATGGAGGGATGAAATTACGTGTGCGAATGAAAGAATATTAACGCAATTTGTCATCGGTAGTAGTCAATGGTGTTTTAGCTTTTTTCAAAGAGTGAGCAACGACAAAGCAAACCAATATGAAAGAGCCGAGAGTGACCGTATGGTTTCTCGGCTCTTTCAAATCCCTTGCCAATGGTTTATTAGGTTGATTCATCCCTTACTTCCCAACAAAATCCCGGACGATTCCTACAGGAATGTTTTCCATGGTGTAAAGCTGGGTCAGATCTTCCGGGATCTCAAAACTGTTGTAGGTCTTGCTCATTTCCAGCTCGCTCTTGCGATAGAGGTACAGGCGGCTGAAGCTCTTGTCCTCGTAATCCGGCATGAAATAGTAAGATCCCACATGGCTGCTCTGGGTGCAGCGAACCCATTCCACTGCCTCTTCCGGGGAAGAAGCCAGCTTGATGGCCTTGACCTCGTTCTTCATATCGATGCCATTATCCGCCATTTCCTTGCGGCTCAAGTTGTAGGTGACCTGCAGGGCCACCACGTCCTCGTCTGCGGCATAACCGCCGGTGGCATAGTCGATCACATCCTGGCACTTGTCGCCCAGAAGCAGCTTGAGGAAATTGGTATCGCAGGGGTAGATATCCACCGAGGTATAGTCGGAAGTGCCGGTTTTCTCATCCCATGTGCTGATAGACAGGCTGAAAATGGGATCCATCTTCTTGTCCGCAAAGGTGCGGTTCTGGATGTCCTCACACAGCGCTTTCATCCACTTGTCGATAGTGAGAGCGTCCTGCGGCTTATCCAAGTTCATGTAGCTGGGCATCACGCCAAACTCGGTAAAGAGCTCGTCATTGCGGAACATTCTGCCATAGGTGTTGACATACACGTTCTGGATGGTGCCATCCGCTAAGTGGAACTCGCGGATCAGGCTCTGCTTGTAGTCATCGCTGTCAATGATGGTCTGGAGGTAAGGCTGCGCGTCATTACGGATCTCTGAATTGGGATACATGCGGCGGATGGTGCGTCCCTCAAACTGGTAGGTCACCGCTACGCGACTCATACTCGTACCCTCCGTGTTAGCATAGATGCCGTTTTCCATGCTGTCCACCTCGTCCCGCATCAGAGTGCACCAGCCGTAGGCAGCGTCTAAGGCTTCGTCGCTGGTGAGGGTGACAATTTCGTTGGTGTGGTAGCCCTGGGAGCGATAAGAGATGGCGGTCAGCTTGTCCCGCTCAGGTATGAAGTGGTCGTAACCGAACACATCGGTGTGAAGCACCACCACGCCCAGGATCAGCACCAGGGCTGCCGCCGCAGGCAGATACCACTGCTTAAGGATGCCGCAGAACCGCTGGTTGAAAATCATTCTGCAGATCCAGTAGGTCAGGAGTACACCCAGCACCATGCCGATAATCAGGCTCAGTTCCGTCAAGAAGGACAGGAACACCACAATACCCACGATGCTGCCGCCCATGAGAGGCAGAATAAAGCCCATGACGGTGTGCAGCCAACCAAAAGCCAGCGTGCGCTCGGTGGCTTCCGCCTTGCGGATGCGGTAGAGCATAAAGCTCAGCCCCAAGGCAGCGACGATGCCCAGCATAGCGGGTACCCAGGTAAACTCTGCCGGGCGATAGAGGCCCTTGTAGAGGGAAAATGCCGGAGAGTAGCGCACGAGCGTTGTGCCAACACCACCGGTGATCATGGTGTGCAGGTAACGGCCGGCCAGATAGTTCCACAGGTAGGCCAGGCCTTCCGCGCCCACGATGAGCACAGCCCCGGCCAGCAGCGCGGCCCAGTAGGTGCCGGTCAGCACGCTGGCCAGCAGGCCAATGGCAAAGCCGTACAGGTTAATGAGCAGCATCATGCCGAATTTAGCCAGTAGCTTAGCCCATTCCACGTAGGGCAGCAGACCATTCACAGCCACCACCAGCAGGTAGAGCAGCATGTTCAGCACAATGGGCGCAAGACATAAAACCATATACCCGATGATTCGCCGCAGGAAGTCCGTTTCACGCTTGTCAGGCAAAGCGGCGTGCAGCATTCCCTGACGGCGGCTGAACAGGTGACGCATCATCATCATGGCAGTCAGGAAACCCAGTGCGCCAAAGAGAACCACCCAGCTTTCCAGGCTCTGGGAGTTCAGCAGGTCGTTGGTAACAACGTTCTTGAGGCTTTCTGCCTGGTAAGCGGGCTCCTGCCAGGTCATGATGTTTTCCTTAGCATTGGGAATGTTGGCCAGGCCCCAGAAGGGAAGCGTGAAGAACACGATCAAAAATACCATCACGCCGATAAACAGATTTCTTTTCAGAAGAAACTGGGTTGCATTCAGTTTATTGCTGCGCATAACCACGATCCTCCATTTCCAGAATGAATACCTCCTCCAGGGAGAGGGGCAAAAACTCCATAAACATGGGTTTCAGTTCATTAAGCTCCATTTCCAATTGTGCACGGTCTCCACGGAGGGTCATCATGCACAGGCGGCCCTGCCGCTGCAGGCGCAGAGGCCGGAAGGCGACCAGCTGCTCGTCCGTCACGTTTTCCGCAGGGATCAGCTGCACACGGTGCACATCGTTGAGCAGGGAGTCCAGGTCGCCGGAGCAGACCAGCTTGCCCTCGTGAAGGAAGCCAACGCTGTCGCAGATGTCTTCCATCTCCTGCTGGTTATGGCCTGCCAGCACGGTAATCAGGCCCCGGTCGATCGTCTCCTGGCTGAGGACCCGCTTGAAGTTGTCACGCATGACGGGATCCAAGCCGTCGAAGGTTTCGTCGCAGAGCAGTACCCGGGGGTTCAGGGAAAGGCCAAGGCAGATCTGCGCTCGCTTCTGGGTGCCCTTGGAAAAGCTGGTGATGCGCTCGTTCATTGGCAGCGCGAACCGCTGGCACAGCTCCTTCAGCTTCTGGCTGTCAAAGCTGGGATAGTAAGCTGCCTGCATCCGTCCCATTTCCGCAATGCTGGCGTTAGGCAGGAAGGTGGGCTCGTCGCTCA
>JAZRZT010000019.1:0-8907 GCA_045601475.1 Faecousia sp. | reverse complement strand
TCCTTGGCAGCCTTGATGGTGGATTCCAGAGCAGCAGCGTCGTTGGCAGCGATAGCGATGCCCTTGACGCCCTGAGCGACCAGGTCATTGACGATGCTGATCTGATCGTCAACAGAGGTGGTCTCGGGGGACTTGGTCAAGAACTCGACACCCAGATCTGCGCAAGCAGTCTTAAAGCCGTCGATCATCTTGAGCATGTAGGGGTTGGATGCGTCCTTGCAGACGATGGCGTAGGTAGTCTTTCCGCCGGCAGCAGCGCCGCCACAAGCAACCAGACCCATGACCATAACCAGAGCCAGGACCAATGCGATGAGCTTTTTCATAACTTTTCTTCCTTTCGGTTTTTGATTATATGAACGCGATTGCGTACATAACGAATTACTTAGCCGCCTTCTTGCGGTTTTTGAAGGCCTCACGGATGGTGGGGAACAGCACCACAGCGATCAGCAGCGCACCTAAGATGATGCGGATGGTCTGACCGGAGAGGTTGATCAGGCCCAGACCGTAGCGCAAAAGGCCGATGACGAACACGGCGATGACCGCGCCTACCATAGTACCCTTGCCGCCTGCGGTGGAGATACCGCCCAGCACGCACATGGAGATGGCTTCCAGTTCGAAGCCTTCGGCCACGTTACTCTTCACAGAGCCGAGGTTTGCGCAGTAGATCACGGCGGCGAAACCGCACATGAAACCGGCCAGGGTAAAGACGATCATGCGGACCTTTTCCACCTTCACGCCGGCGTAGGCGGCGGCTCTCTTATTCTCGCCGATGGCAAACATATGCCGGCCGAAGATGGTCTTATGCATCACCAGGCCGAAGATCACAGCCAGCACAGCGAAGATAATAAAGGGATAGGGCACGATGCCGCCGATACGGCCGTAGAAGACCTGGCTGAACCACTCCACCTTCTGCATGCCGCCGGTGGCGCCGTCGCCCAGGATGCGCTCGGACAGGCCGCGGAACACGATGTTGGTGGCCAGGGTAACGATCATGGGAGCAAGCTCGGTGAACTTGGTCATAATGAGACCGTTGAGGGCGCCGCACAGGGTGCCGGTGACAAGACAGGCCAAAATACCCAGCCAGATGCTGCCGGTGGCATTGTAGACGATGCCCAGCATGGTGGCGGACAGACACACATTGCCGCCCACGGACAGATCGATGTCACCTAACAGGAGAACATAGGCCATAGGCAGGGCGATGATACCCTTAACCAGGAAGCCATTGATGTTGGTGAACAGGTTGTAAGCATCCAGGTAATAAGGAGAAAGGGATGCGTTCATGATGTTCACGCCAAGGAAGATGACGATGAGCAGAAACTCCCAGCGAACCAGCAGGTCCTTAATAGAGAGCTTACGCAGATGGGATATCGTTCTTCCGGATTTGGTTGCCATCAGATATCCCTCCCTTCCAGAGCTTTCCGGGCCGCGTTGCGCTGGACCAGCACATTGATCAGCACAGCAATGGCAATGACCGCGCCCTTCAGGGTCTGCTGCCAGAAGGGATCGATGCCCACCAGAGACAGGGACTTACTGATAATCGCGATGGTGATGGCGCCCAGCAGCACGCCGAAGGCGCTGCCCTGACCGCCGTTGAGGCTGACACCGCCGATAACGCAGGCGGCGATCACATCCATTTCCGCGCCGGTGGCCATGTTGCCCTGGGCGGTGGCGTACATACTGGTGTACATCGCGCCGGCAAGACCGGCGATGGCGCCGTTGATGGCGTAGACGATGATCTTCACCCGGTCGATGTTGATACCGGAGATCTTGGCGGCGTCGGCATTGGAGCCCACGGCGTAGATCTGACGGCCGAAGCCGGTCCACTTCAGGAACACCAGGGTCACCACAAACAGGCCGATGACGATCCAAAACAGATTGTTGATACCCAAAAGGCTGCCCTGGGCGAATGCCTTGTAGCCCATGAGCATCTTATCGGAGGGCACCCACTTGGTCTCGGAGACGAAGTAAGTGAGGCCTCTGTAAATGTACTGCATACCCAAGGTGGCGATAATGGGAATGACCTTGCCCTTGGAAACGATGAGGCCGATCACCAGGCCGCACACAAGACCCACCAAAATGCTGAAGCCGTAGGCCACCAGCGGGTTGGTGATCACGCCGTCTCTCATGAGCAAAGAGGTGGACATACCGCTCAGCGCCAATGTGGCGCCGATGGAGATGTCGATACCGCCGATGAGCAGCACCAGCAGCATGCCGAAGGACAGCACCATGGTGTAGGCGTAGTTTTGGGTCAGCTGGGTGATAACGGTGGCGGACAGGAACTTGCCGCCGCTGCGCCACTGGATCACAGCCACCAGCAGCACCATGACCAGCAGGAGGCTGAACTCACGGCTTTTGAAGATATCGCCTAAGATACTGCTTTTCTGAAGGGTTTTCTGTTTCACTGGGCCACACCCCCTTCCACAGCAGTCAGCTTGGTCATGGCCAGCTCCAGGATCTTCTCCTGGGTAGCCTCTTCCCGGCTTAATTCGCCGGTAACACGGCCTTCGCACATGACGATGATCCGGTCAGACATGCCCAAAATTTCCGGCATTTCCGAGGAGATCATAATGATGGCGTAGCCTTCCTGGGCCAGTTCGCCCATAATTTCATAAATAGCGGCCTTGGCGCCCACGTCCACGCCCTTGGTGGGCTCGTCCAGGATGAGCACCTTAAAATCGGAGCCCAGGGCCTTGGCCACGACCACCTTCTGCTGGTTGCCGCCGGACAGGGAGCTTGCCTTGTCAAAGACGGTGACCGCCTTGGTGTCCACCTGCTCAGCCAGTTCCTTGGAAGTAATATTCTCCTTCTTCTCGTTGACGAACAGGCGGGGCGTAAACTTTTTCAGTTCCGTTAATGTAATGTTGCGGCCGATGCCCCAATCCAAAATCAGACCTTCGATCTGCCGGTTTTCCGGGAGCAGGCCGATACCCAGCTTCATAGCCTGGGTGGGATTTTTGATCTTCACTTCCTTACCTTCCAGGAAGATCTTGCCGGAAGACAGCTTTTCCGCGCCGAAGATGGTCTGCACCACCTCCGTGCGGCGAGCGCCTACCAGGCCGGTCAGACCCAGGATCTCGCCCTTGCGGACATGGAAAGATACATCTTTAAAGTAACCGGTGCGGGAAAGATTCTCTACCCGCAGCACCTCTTCCCCGATCGCAACCTCTGGCTTGGGGAACAGCTCATTGATCTCGCGGCCCACCATGGCCTTGATCAGGTCAGCATTGGTGATCTCGTCGACATTGTATGTACCGATGTAGTTGGCGTCCCGGAACACGGTGACCCGGGTAGCCAGGGCGTACATATCTTCAAAGCGGTGGGAGATAAAGATGATGGACACGCCTTCATCTCTAAGCTTTCTGGCGATGCGGTAGAGCTCTTCGGACTCCCGCTTGGTCAGCGCCGCGGTGGGCTCGTCCATGATAATGATCTTTGCGTTGAGGGAAAGGGCCTTGGCGATCTCCACCATCTGCTGCTGGGCAACGGACAGGTTGCCCATGAGGGCCTTGGAGTCGAAGTCGGCATTCAGCTCGCCTAAGAGCCGGTCGGCCTCCTGGTACATTTCCTTCCACTGGACCACGCCGAATTTCTTTTTCAGGTGGCCTGTAAAAATATTCTCTGCCACAGTAAGGTGAGGATACACGGTGACGTGCTGATAGATGGCGGCGATACCCGCCTTCTGGGCGTCACGGGTGCTCTTAAACTTCACCGGCTTGCCATAGAGGAACATCTCGCCCTCTTCCGCCTGGTGCACACCCATAATGACTTTAATAAAGGTAGACTTACCGGCGCCGTTCTCACCCATAAGGGCGTGGATCTCGCCGGGTCGCAGGTCAAACTGCACTTGATTGAGGGCCTTCACGCCGGGGAAGATCTTGGTGATCCCGCGAAGTTCCAGGATAGGCTCTGCCATAGGGTTTCCTCCTTCTGTGCCGTAGGAAAACCGGTGGGTCATGCTCCACAAAATATGCGTCGAGGTTTTGTGAACCCTGCACAATTTTGTAACATCCCACAGAAATTTCTACCACTATTCACACTTTAGATGTATAATATCACTAATCCGCAGGAAAAGCAACCCCTTTTTCTCTTTAGCAAGATAAAGCCCCAAAAACATTTTACAACATATGGAGGAACGATTATGGAACGTTACGCATGGAAAGCCACGGTGCTGCCGGGCAAGCTGGAGGAGTACATCTACCGCCACGACAACATCTGGCCGGAGATGAAAGAAGTGCTGGCAAAGGCCGGCATCCGCAACTATACCATCTGGAATGTGGGCAACGAGCTGTTCGGCTACTACGAGTGCGACAGCGTGGAATTTGCCGCCAAAGTGCAGGCGGAAAGCCCCGTGGTGGACAAGTGGAACGAATATATGAAGGATGTTATGGTCATGGAGATGGACCCGATCACCGGCGCCCAGCCGCTCATGAAGCAGGTGTTCCTGTTTGGTTAACGCGGCATCTCCCATTTTTCATGCATTGCCTTTGGCAATGCAATTCATGGAGCAAAGCGAGAAATCATGATGCGAAGCATCTATTCATGACGCGCAGCGTCAAATCATTCTTATGAATTGCCCTTCAGGCATGAATTGAACTGCCGTTCATGAATAGCCCTTCGGGCATGAATTGGGCGTTGCCCATTATAAAAAGAGCCACCCGACAGAGGTCGGGTGGCTCTTTTCTTATAATTACTTATTCCAAATGGGGTTGCCGATGGCGATGGGGAGATTGGAGACACTGCTGTCCCACACTTCCACGCGGTAATACGCAGCGGCGGGATCCACATCTACGCTGGCAATGAAGCCCTTCTGGGGGTTTTCAATGGTGTAGGGCTCTCCCACGAGCTCCTCATTGTCCCCCACGCCCTTGTACAGCTTTGCGGTGTAGGTGTGCGTGGAATTGTAGGCGCTCTCGTGGAAATCGCCCACGGAGAAGATCACCTTCTGACCGGCTGTAAAGGCGGTCTCGACCTGGCTGCCCATCAAAGCGCCGTTAATGCTCATGCGGATACCCACAGGGCCGCAGGTGGTGTTGCCCACCTTCATGTAGGAGAAGATGTCGGTGGCGTCTGCGCTGTTGGAGTAGACGGTGGTCAGCGCGTTGGTGCTGGCGCCCTCGTGGAGGTCAGTGCCGGCCGTTGCCCAGATCTTCTTGCCCGCCTTCAGCAGGTCCGTCCACAGATCGTAGTTATCCTTGCTTACCTTCTGCTTAGGCGCGTAGCCGCCGACTCCGTAGTGCACTTCCAGACCGGTCCAGTCCGCAAAGTAGTAATCTTCGATGTTCTCGGAGTCGAGGTAGGGGCTGGCCTTGGGATGGACATGGACGAACATGCCGCCTGCAGCCTTCACCGCGTTGATCACGTTAAGGACATTGTTGGTGTTGTTCGCATTCTCATCCTTCACACTCAGGGAAGGATAATTAAACAGGTCGTAGTAATCGGGGAGGATACCGTATCTATACCCTTCTAGCGCAGATTCCCTTCGAACACTATCAAGCACGCTATCTGCGGTAGTGCCGGGGAAGATCATACTGTAGTGCATCTGTACAGATTTCCCCGCATCTTTCAGTGCATCATAATTGCCGCCCGCCAATTCCGTGGAGGCCTCAGAACCGCCGATGAACAGGGAGCTGTCCCAATCCGGGTTCGTCATGTGGCTCCACTGCTTGTGATCCAGGATGGTGGTGAAGTCCATATTCTTTTCTTTCAGGCTCTTCTTCCACTGATTCAGGGTATAGGTGCCGTCACTGTTGCCACCGCTGGCGGAGTGGTCGTGGGCCTCGCCGTGGTAGGCAGTTCTGCCGCTGTAGGCAGTAAGCAGCGCCTCCTCATCCTCGCTGACATTGAAATCGTATTCCCAGCCAGCTCTGTCCTTCCATGTATCATAGAAGCCCTTCAGAGTCTCTTCCTGGGTCCAATAATTATAAAGATTGTTTTCCACAGTTTCCAGCGCGTCGCAAAGGCTGTAGTGGGTGCTCCGGGTGCTCATAACCGTAGTGTCATCGGTAAAGGTGACATAAGGCGCCGCATAGATCTGTCTGTTGGAGCGATCGGCGTTATTCGTAGCATCCGCTTTCATGATCTCCCGGATCCGCACGCCCTTGAAGGGCACGCCGGGCGTAAAACCGCTGGTAAACTCGGTATATGTATTGGGATTCTCCTTGAAGTTGCTGCCGGGCATGCTGTTCAGGGCAACAGCCACGCCATAAGACTGCACTTGTTCAGCCAGCGCATCATCGCAATGCCACACGCCCTCGTAGTACATGCCGGCATCATCGGAACCGACACCCAAGGTAACGATCTCCATGCCCAAACGGTGGAAGGAGAACTGGTTACCGGACTGCACCTTATAAGTAACTGCGCCGTTCACAATTTCCTTAAAATTATTCAGCACCGTAGGACCATCCACGGTAGCCGTGCCGTAGGTCTTGTAATCGGCGTTGGCGCTGTCAAAGATTTTCACACTGCCGGAGCCTGTGATGGTCACGTCGTTGCCCGCCAGGTCCACCACATAGTTGCCGCCGGTCAGCGTCACATCGCCGCCGATCTGCATATACTTGGTGTCGGCGTTATAGGCACTCACCGCCTGGTCATGGCTCGTGTACCAGGTGTAGCTGCCGTCATTGCCGATCAGGGCAACATTGGCAATGTGCAGAAGATCATCTCCCGTGCCAGAAACTGGGTAGAGCAGGGGCGCGCCTTCCTCGTTTTCCAGATACAGTGCGCCGGTGAAATCGCCGCAGCGGTTGATGTCATCCGCTTTTTCGTCCGGGTTTTTGGGGTCATATTCGCCATCGTTTTCTTTTTGCGTGTCGCCACGAATAATGCCGCCCAAGACGGTATCTGTCAGGTGGCCCATGTGGTAATACACGCCTGCCTCACCCGCAAACGCTGCGTCCACAGTCATTCTGCCGGAAGAGTGCACATAGATATCGCTGCCGTAAGTGGCTGTGCCCTTTTCAAAAGTCACAGCGCCCAGGGTGAATTTCCGGTTGATGTACAGGTTGCCGCCGTAGGTGGCCTTGCCGCCCTTGATCTGGGCAGCGCCGTCCACGGTGGTGGTGTTCTCGCCGGCAGTATCCGTGCCGGTGTTGGTGTAGATATTGCCGCCGTAAGTCGCCTGGCCGCCGGAGATAATGCCGCCGGTAAGCTCAAACAGGCCGTTATTGGTGTAGATGTTACCGCCGTAAGCGGCCTTGCCGCCGGAGATGGTACCATTCGTAATGTTGAGTTCACAAGTGGTGGAGGCCATGTAGATATTGCCGCCAGAAGATGCCTGTCCGCCCTGGATAGTACCGCCGGAGATCGTCACCTGCGCGCCGCCGCTGACATAGATCGCGCCGCCGTTTGTGGCCTTGGTGCCGTTGATGGTACCGCCGTACATATTAAAATCACCGGCATTCATATAGACAGTACCACCATTGGTGTTGGTGCCGGCGGTAGCAATCGTGGTCACCTTGGAGGTCAGATTGCCACTGTACAGGTTCACCGTGGTACCGGTCTTTCCGTTAGCATAGACTGCCCAACCGTAATCGCCATCGATGGTACCTTCTTCTTTCTCGTTATCCACGATAGAGAAGGTGGTTGTCGTGACAGTATTAGCCGGGCAAATCACACCGGTTTTATTATTTGCGCCTTTTCTTTTGAAGGTCTTACCGTTCAGGTGCAGAACAACGTCCACATTCTCAACGGAGGGATTTATCGCTTTTGTTGTATCGAAGCTATCTGCCAGGAAATAGTGCTTGCTTTCGCCCATGGTGGTATTGCCGTTGGCGGTAGTTTCAACAAACTTATACCACGTCACCGTCTTGGTAAGATCATCCCTGCAGCAGTGGGGGCAGTAGCCTTCCGCTGTCAGGCCATCGTCAGCAACCGTCAGATTGGACCATGTCTGTCCCGGCGTTACTGCCTGGGGGGCCGCATCGTCAGCGCTGACACCCATAACAGAAACAGCGATCATCAGCACGAGGACCATGACCAGGGTCAAAATACGCTTTTTCATACCGTCATTTCTCCTAACTTTTTTCATTCGCAACCTGCGAAGAGCATTTCTCACGCTATGTATTTTAGCACAACTTTTCACCTATGTCCACCAAAATTTTTCCACTTTTTGCTTACAAAAAAGATTTTTTGCCCGTTATATGCTCTGCCCCAGAAAGCGACCGGCATAACAAAAACCCTGCATTTTCAAAATGCAGGGTTTTTTGTATAAAGTTATGCCCGTCAGGCGGCCTTGTTATGGCCCGGTATTGTTATTCCCATTCAATCGTGCCGATGGGCTTGGGCGTCAGGTCCAGCAGGACGCGGTTGATGCCTTCCACCTCGTGGGTGATCCGGTAGGTGATCTTGTGCAGGATCTCGTAGGGGATCTCCTCGATGGTAGCGGTCATGGCATCCTTGGTATTCACGGCGCGGATGATGGCGGGCCAGCCTTCGTAGCGGCTCTCGTCACGGACGCCCACACTCTTGATGTCGGGCACAGCGATAAAGTACTGCCAAACCTTCTCGGCCAGGCCGTTCTTGTCGAACTCTTCACGCAGAATTGCATCAGCCTCACGCAGAGCGTGGAGACGGTCGCGGGTAATGGCGCCCAGGCAGCGGACACCCAGGCCGGGACCGGGGAAGGGCTGACGGTAGACCATGGCATGGGGCAGACCCAGCGCCTCGCCCACCACACGGACTTCGTCCTTAAACAGCAGCTTGATGGGCTCCACCAGCTCGAACTGCAGATCCTCAGGCAGACCGCCCACATTGTGGTGGGACTTGACGGCCTTCTTGCCCTCGGCAGCCTTCATAGACTCTAAGATATCGGGGTAGATGGTGCCCTGCGCCAGGAAGGAGATACCCTCCAGCTTTCTTGCCTCCTCGGCAAACACGGTGACAAACTCCTTGCCGATGATCTTGCGCTTT
>JAZRZT010000018.1:0-14892 GCA_045601475.1 Faecousia sp. | reverse complement strand
GGGCTTGTTATACCGATAACCAATCCGGAAGCCGCTCAAACCGCCGGTTTTCTCCCTCCCAGGGGAAGGAAAGACAGCAGGAAAACAGCATGGGCGCGGTGTGTTCGTCCCGTGCGCCGTACTTGTGATCGCCCACCAAAGGATACCCCCGGCTGGCAAACTGCACCCTGATCTGATGGGAGCGACCGGTGTACAGCCGAATCCGCACAGGGCAGGGGTCTGTGTCGGACAGCCGCGCGTAGGTCAGCCGCGCCGCTTTCACACCGGCTCGCAGCCGCTTTACCACAAACACCTTGTTCTTCCGGCTGTCTTTGAAAAGAAGATCTTCCCAGTCGCCGGTTTCCTCCGGCGTTCCGTGGACCAGAGCCACATATTCTTTGACTAATGCGCCGTCTTGCACCATGCGGCAGCACCGGGCGGCAGCGCCCTTTGTGCAGGCGTAAACCATCACGCCGCCTACGTTCTTGTCCAGCCGGTGAACGGGAAATACAGGGCATCCCAGAGCCTCCTGCAGGGCGGCGCACATCTCGTGCTCCGAGTCCAGCCCCACAGGCTTGACGCAGACGACGATCTTCTTATCGTGATACAAAATCTCCATACCGTCACTCCTTTCCTACAGTATAACAGAAATACTGAGGACTTGCATCTGTTTTTTTGAAAGTGTATAATAGGGCAAAAGGAGTGGGATTATGACGACGAAAGATTATCAGAAACGATCACCTATTGCGATCTTTTTAAGTTATTTTAAAAATCACAAGGGCCTGTTCGCGGTGGATATGCTGTGCGCGCTCTTGATTGCCGCGGTGGACTTGCTGTTTCCCCTGGTGACCCGCACCGCCCTTTACGAAATGTTGCCTGACCGTATGTTTGAAGTGTTCTTTGTGGTTATGGGCGTTATGGTGCTTTGCTACCTACTGCGGTCCTTCCTCAATTACATTATCTGCTACTACGGCCATACCTTCGGTATCCGGGTAGAAGCGGATATCCGTGCCGATCTGTTTAAGCACATGCAGGAGCTGGGCTACGACTTTTACGACAAAAACCGCACTCCCCAGCTTATGAGCCGGCTGACCACGGACCTGTTTGAACTGACGGAGCTTGCCCACCACGGCCCGGAGGACATCATTACCTCTGTGCTTACGGTGATCGGTGCGTTGGTGGTCATGGGCACGATCCAGTGGCGCCTTGCTCTGGTGGTGGCGATTATGATCCCCGTGCTTTTGGCGGTGGTGCTGCTCCTTCGCAAGCGGATGTCTAGAGTTTCCAAGGCGGTGAAGGAGAAGGTGGGCCATATCAACACCGAGATTGAGTCCAGCCTGTCCGGCATCCGTACTGCAAAGGCCTTTGGCAACGAGGACATGGAGATCGGCCGGTTCAACGCCGCCAACGATATCTACAAGGGCTCCAAGCGCAGCTTCCACAAGGCCATGGGTATTTTCTCCGGATCCATGGAGTTTTTGATGACCAGTTTGAATGTGGTGGTTATCGGCTACGGCGGCTATCTGGTGATGACCAGCCAAATGGATTACCGTGACCTTTTGACCTTCACTCTGTATATCGGCTCTTTCATTAACCCCATGCGCAAGCTCTCCCACTTTGCCGAGCTCTTTGCCAATGGCTTTGCGGGCTTAAACCGCTTCGTCACCCTCATGCGCACCGAGCCTGCCCTGAAGGATAAGGAGGACGCAAAACCCTTGGAGAATGTCGAGGGTGAGATTAGGGTGGAGAATGTGTCTTTCTCCTATGTGGAAAATCTGGAGGTCTTGCAGGATGTAAGTCTTAACATCGCTCCCGGCGAGACCATCGCCGTGGTCGGCCCTTCCGGCGGCGGTAAAACCACGCTGTGCCAGCTGATTCCCCGGTTTTATGAGGTGTCCGACGGCCGTATCACCATCGACGGCAAAGACATCCGGGATGTGACCCAGAAATCCCTGCACCGCAATATCGGTATCGTCCAGCAGGATGTGTTTTTGTTTGCCGATACCATTTTGGAAAACATCCGCTACGGCAAGCCCGACGCCACGGAGGAAGAGGTGATCGAGGCAGCCAAGAAGGCGGAGATTTATCAGGACATTTTGGCCATGCCCGACGGGTTTAACACCTATGTGGGCGAGCGTGGCACGCTCCTTTCCGGCGGACAGAAGCAAAGAGTTGCAATCGCAAGAATATTCTTAAAAAATCCACCCATCCTCATTTTGGACGAGGCCACCTCGGCCCTGGACTCCGTGACGGAAGCCAAGATCCAGCGGGCTTTTGATAATCTTGCCAAGGACAGAACGACCCTCATCATTGCCCACCGCCTGTCCACCATCCGAAACGCCGGCCGCATCGTGTCAATTGCCGATGGTGTCATCACCGAGTGCGGCACCCACGACGAGCTTTTGGCCAAGGGCGGCATTTATGCCGAGTTGTATAACACCCAAAATAAAAGCCGGGAATAAGAAAATTCCCCTTGCTATTTTTGGTAAGTTAGTGTATACTACTGGGGTAACTGCCGGTGTGATGGAATTGGTAGACGTAGTGGACTCAAAATCCACCGGTGCGAGCCCGAGCGCTGCCTGTGGCAGATGCAGCGAGGGCGCAGCAGGTGCAGCGGTCGGCGAGGGACGCAGGCGTTCACGCCAAGGATATTCGCCGGGCACCGCAAACGATGGCGACATATAGCCGCCTTTCAGGCGGCTTCCTTAAAATAGGTTGTCGACAGCGGTCGACTATCTATATAAATATTGTATACACCTGCCGGTGTGATGGAATTGGTAGACGTAGTGGACTCAAAATCCACCGCTGGCGACAGCGTACCGGTTCGAGTCCGGTCACCGGCACCAAAATATGGGATACCCCAATGGGGTATCCCATATTTTTTATGCCGGCGACCAGAAAGGCTCGACCCGCAGGTGAGAGTCCGGGGAGCGAGGGGAGCGCCGCCGGTGGCGGGAGGAGCGACCCGAGCGAGTGGCAGCGGTCGACAGATGCCGAGGAGTAATGTCGACGAAGGCAGATGTCGGACACCGCAACAGGACACCGGCACCAAAAAAGAGGAGGCTCAGGCCTCCTCTTTTTTTTGGTACCGCAACAGGACACCGCGCTTATCATTGCCGTTTCATCTGCCGCAGGAACAACCATACCGCGGCGGTGAGCAGAGCGGCGGCATATCCCAGCACCCACCAAATATGGGGGAAGATGCCGGAAAAATCTCCTGCAAAGATGGCGCGCTGCATGTCAACCCCGTGAACAAAGGGAAGCGCGTAGGAAATCCTTTTGAACACGCCCCCTACAAGATCAAGATCAAACCAAATGCCCGACAGCCATGCGGAAAGGTTGGTAAGCAGAGCCCCGCAGATGCCGCCTACCTGTTTGTCGCTCCAGACGCTTCCGCAAAGCAGTCCCAGGGCGATATAGAGCACCGAAACTGGGACAATCGAGAAAACCGCGTAGATCATATTGACGGAGATTGCCAATCCCAAAACAGCCGCCGTAATATAACAGATTGCGCATTGGGCAAGGGCCATGGGAATCAAAGGGAGGGTGTAGCCGAGAATGAAATCCGCAGGTGTCAACGGCGTGGTATAGAGCCTTTGCAACAGCGAACTGCCCCTATCCTTTGCAATAATGGTCGCAGAAAATAATGTGATAAAGGAAAGTCCGAAAACGGAGATACCGGGGGTTAAGTGGGGCAGCGCAAAGAGGCTGACCGGGATACTGGATTGTATTGCGCTGAGCAGCAGGATCAGCGCAAGGGGGAATCCGAGACCGAATGCCAGGTTGACGGGATCTCTAAGGATCTCCTTTGTATTTCTTCTTGCAAAAGTCAGCATTCTCATTTTGCTTCCCCCTTAACAATACGGACAAAGGCCTGTTCAAAATCATCGGTGTTCGCCGCTTGCTTAATGGACTCGGCAGTTCCGCAAATGAGCAGTTTGCCGTCTTTCATAATCCCAATGCGGTCAGAAAGCGCTTCGGCTTCCCCCATATAGTGGGTCGTGAGAATGATCGTGGCCTTTCCTTTGAGGCTGCGGATCAGATCCCACAGATCGCTGCGGGCAAGCACATCCAAGCCCAGTGTCGGCTCGTCAAGGAACAGAATTTCCGGCTCGCTGACCAGAGCCATAGCAATACTCAGCCGTCGTTGCCAGCCGCCGGACAACTTTCCTGCTTTTTTCTGCAGTACTGCCTCAAGACCCAAAAGATCGGTCAGCTCCCCAATCTTTGCGGCTGTACGGCCTTTTGTGAAGCCGTGAACGCCACACATCAATCCCAGGTTTTCTTTAACGGACAGCCCCGGCGCAACCGCGCTTTCCTGGGGCGAAACGGCGATAAAGCGCTTTACAGCGGAAGCTTCTTTGCAAACGCTTTTTCCCTTCAAAAGTGCATCGCCGCCGGTGGGCTTTGTCAAACAGGACAGCATTTTGATGGTGGTTGTTTTTCCCGCACCGTTGACACCCAGCAGGGAAAACAACTCTCCTTGCCGGATCTGTAAATTCAGCGCATCCACCGCAATGGTATCGTTGTATTTTTTTGTTAGATCGATCGTACGAATGGCGTCCATGGACCGATTCCTCCCGGTAACAGATTTTTCGCTGCGATTATAGCACGCATGGCTGCAAAAATCATAGATTTTGGGTCTTCGGTCCCATTTCATATCCAAACGGCAAACAAAGTCCCCCTATAGCCTTTCAGCCATAGGGGGATTTGAGTTAGTGACGATGGTGGTGGCAGTGCCCGCTTTCAAAGATCGGGGTACACACCTGGTCGTGGCAAGGCTCTTCTGCCGTTTCCGTCTCAATGGTGGCATGGACAATACCGTGCTCTTTCAGTTCTTCCCGGACTGATTCTTTGATGCTGTGGGGGTCACTGTCTGTGCGGATGTGCAATGTGGCGCTGTGATGGATGCCGTCTACGCTCCATACATGGATGTGGTGGGCATCCAGCACGCCCTCCAATTCGCAGAGGTGTTCTCTTAGCTCCGGGATGGAGATGCCGGTGGGTGTCCGTTCCAAAAACAGGTCAGCAACTTCCTTCAAATGCTTCAGGGCGTTTAGGAAGATAAACACCGCCACACCTATGGAGAGCAGGGAATCGATGATCCAAAAATCCGTAAACCGCATAACCACAGCGCCGATGAGCACCACCACCCAGCCCAGCACATCCTCCAGCATGTGGAGATTGACTGCTTTTTGGTTGATGGAGTCACCGTCCCGGGTTAAAATGGCGGCGGCAAGATTAACGATGACGCCTACGATGGCAAAAATGATCATGCCGTCATAATCTATGGGGGTGGGGGAGAGGATGCGGTGTACGGCGTTGTAGACTACCAGGCAGGAGCCCACCAGTAGAATCACCGAGGTGATCAGTCCGCCCAGCACAGAATAGCGGGCGTAGCCGTAAGAGTGACTGGCGTCCGGGGGACGCTTGCTTTTCCGCTCCAAAAAATACGCCAAGCCGATGCTCATGGCATCGCCTAAGTCGTGGAGGGCGTCGGAGAGGATGGCCACACTGCCGATCAGCAGACCGCCCACGCACTCTAAGACAGAGAATAAAAGGTTCAGGATAAAAGCAATTAGAATATTTCGTTCCGTTTTCATAGACCCTCCTGTTGCAATATCTTCCATGATGTAGTACAGTATATTCTATACCATACAATGTGTTCCGTATCAACAGGCGCATTGCCGCCTTTGTATCTTATGGAACAAAACCCAAAATGTGTACGGGAGGATCCTATGGACAGACGTCAGAGAAAAACGAGAAACGCCATTTTCGAGGCGTTTATAAAGCTGCTTTCCCAAAGAAATTATGAACACATTACCGTGGGAGAGATCATAGCCCGGGCGGATGTGGGCAGAGCTACTTTCTATGCCCATTTTGAGACCAAGGAGTATCTTCTGAAGGAATTGTGCCGGGAACTGTTCGCGCATATCTTTGAGTCGGAAACAGGGGAAGAAACTGCACATGCCCATATCTTCGACTGCGATGCGCCGGACTCGGTGTTTTTGCATCTGTTTCTGCACTTTCAGAAAAATGACAACCATATTCTAGATCTGCTGTCCTGTCAAAATAACGGGTTGTTTCTAAGCTATTTCAAAGAGGACCTAAAGAAACTGATCTACCGTCAGTTGCCCCGGTTTGCCCACAGAAAAGCACAGGCGCTTCCCGAGAACTTTTGGGTGGACCATATTGCCGCAACCTTTGTGGAGACGGTGCGGTGGTGGCTGGAAAACGGCAAAAAAGAAACCCCGGAGCAAATCACGGAGTACTTTTTCCTGGCGGTATAAGAACAAGGCGTGTCGCAATGCGACACGCCTTAAGTGTTTATTGAATGTTCACCGCGAAGATCTTTTCTTTCCGGGTGCCTACCACCAAAGTGTTTTCGTAGACCGCCGGGGAGGCTTCAATCAGACCGCCTAAGTTAATGAGATCCAATTGCTTGCCGGTAGCGCCGTCCAGCAGGAATACATAGCCCATGGCATCGCAAACTGCCACATAGGCAGTGCCGTCGGTGCCGTAGAAGGCAACGGGGGAGCTCCAGGCGTAGTTGTTCATATCCAGCCGCCAAATTTCCTGGCCGGTCTTGGTGTCCAGGGCCACGGTATAGCCGCTGTACTCTCTGGGTGTCCGGGCGATGGTGTAGATGATGAGGCCCTCGATGGAGGAGCCCTTTTTGCCCAGCAGGGGTGTGGACTGCACACCGCCGGAGACCTTGTCCACAGTGTAAACATCGTAGGGCTTTTCCCAGACAATCTCGCCGGTGATGGCGTTGAGTTTATAGATGCTGATGGGGCCTTGCATGCTGTCGCTTCTTGTCCAGTGGAGGGAGGGGGCGGTGTAGATGTAGCCCTCTTCCTCGCTGACGCGCTCAAAGACAGGGGAGGAGTTGGAGTCGTCCACTGTATCCTGTGCCCAAACCAACTCCATGGTGTTCAGATCAATGCAGAAGAACATACCGCCGTTTTCGGAGATATAGAGGTAATTCTCCACAATGCTGGCGCTTGCTTCCATGCCGTACCAGTACTTTTCAGAGCCGCTGCGATTGGTGGAATAGGTGGTTTTTACGATGTTGCCGGGGGAGATGGCCAAAAGACCGGTCTGGACGTTATACTGGGTACCCAGCTTCATGGTGTACAGCACACCGTTTTCGCCGGGCCAGATCAAGGTGTCCGTATCGCCGTGGACCAAAGGCGCGGAGTCAAAGGCGCACCAGTTTTTGTTGTCTGTGCGGGGCGCCACGGTTTCGTTGTGACCCATCTGATAGAGGATCTTGCCGTCGATGAGACTGATGATATACATTCTGGGGCGCTCGCCCTGGGCGTTCACGTCACCGGAGCCCACATACATAAGGGGGTAACCTCTGGGGTCCAGAGAGCCTGCGCCCTTGAAGCACATGCCCACATTGATGGGGTCACGGGTGGCAGAGCCGTCCTGGAGATCGATGAAGTAGATGTGACCGTCCAAAGTGGCATAAATGACTTCCACCAGATCTGCCTTAGCTTTCTTGTCGGGATACAGATTCATAATGGCCTTGGTGGCCTCGTCCCACTTGACGATGAGGGGTTGGCCTGTCCAGCCGGAGCCGGACCAGCTGGAGCCTTTCAAGGTGGAGGTCTTGTAAGACCAGCGTTCAGAGAGTTTTTTCTGTGTCACAGTGGCAGTGCCGTAGGTGGCGCTGTCGCGGTAGTTGTTGCCGCGGAAGGTGGAGACACCGGGCAGGGCAAAGTAGTTTTCCGGATCGCCGAAAGAAATCTTTTCCGTGCGGTTATAGAAAGAGGCTAAGCTGTCGTTTTCATAGACCTGCAGGGAAGCCGCCCACTTGGCAGGGTCGGAGGAGGTGGTCTTGTGGGGCACATACACCACGGGATCCGGTGCGGGGGTGGTATCCACAGGCTCTGTGGCAGGGGGCGCATCCAGCTTCTCGCCGGGGGCGCACATAGTCAAAAATGCGATAATCAAAAGAACAAGACCGGCCAGCAAAACGACGCCTGTGATCTTATACTGCTGCCTGGGCATGGGCTTGCGCTTGCGGCGGCGCTGCCGCTTATCGTACTGCACTAAGTTATAGGCCCGCAGACCGCCGAATGCCAAAACCAAAAGACTCAAAATAATGAGGATCCAGGAAAAGGCGCCGGCTTTTACGGTGCAGCCGCAAAGACCCATACAAAGCAGGGTCAGGGCGGAGAAAAGATAGGCTTTTTTCATAAAAAACCCCTCCGAAAAACAGATTGCACCCATTATAACACGCCCGACGGAATTTGACAAGATTCATTGACTTGCATAGCCTGTTTGATATATAATCGTTGCAGAAAGAAGGCGTAGCATGAAATACATAGAAAAACATCCCATGATCATGATCGTGGTGGGCATTATCGGTATTGCCCTGTCCTCGATTTTTGTGAAATACTCCCAGGCGCCCTCGGCGGTGACGGCGGCCTACCGGCTTTTGTGGACGGTGCTTTTGCTGACTCCCGCCGCTTTGGGCAAAAGGGAAAACCGCAGAGAAATTGCCCATATGGGCAAAAAGACCATGACCCTCAGCATCGTCAGCGGCATCTTCTTAGCTGCGCATTTTGCGGTGTGGTTTGAGTCGCTGCAGCATACCTCTGTGGCCAGTTCCACAACCATCGTTTGTACTGAGGTGATCTGGGTGGCCTTGGGCTACTGCCTGTTTTTGAAGGGAAGACTTTCCTGGAAGGCGGTGCTGGCCATCGGCATTACGGTGGTGGGCAGTGTGCTGATTGCCTGGTCCGACTCCGGTTCGGAGGGCGGTCATCTTTACGGCGATATCTTAGCTCTGATCGCGGCTGTGGCCGTGGCGGTGTATACCCTCATCGGCCAGCAGGTGCGCCAGAGCACTTCCACCACAGCCTATACCTATGTGGTTTATGTATCCTGTGCCGTGACATTGTTGGCAGTGTGCCTTGTAAGACAGGAAAACCTCTTTGCCTACGGCTACAGCGCCCCGGTGGTGGGGCTTTTGCTTGCGGTGTTTTCCACCATCCTGGGTCACAGTATCTTTACCTGGTGTTTGAAGTATTTCAGTCCGTCCTTTGTGTCTGCCTCCAAGCTCTGCGAGCCGGTAGTGGCGGCGGTCATGGCCGGTTTCCTTTTTGGAGAGATGCCTAAGGCGTTGCAGATCGGCGGCGGTGTGCTGATCCTGGGCGGTGTGTATTACTACTCGTTGATTGAACGGAAAAAGGAGTGAACTTTGTGCTGCCCCAGGAATTTCTTTGCAGAATGGAAAAACAGTTGGGTGAAGAGTATCCCCAATTTCTTTTGAGTTTGGAGCGGCCCAGAGCCGTCGCGCTCCGTTTTAATCCCTTGAAGGGAGAAAAACCTAACCTGCCTTTTGTGGGAAATGGAGTGCCCTGGGAGCCCCGGGGGTATTACTATGACCCGGAAGCAAGGCCCGGCCTGCACCCTTACCACGAAGCGGGCGTATACTACCTACAGGAGGCCAGCGCTATGGCGCCTGTGGCGCTTTTGGACCCCCAGCCCGGTGAAAAGGTGTGTGATCTGTGCGCTGCCCCCGGCGGCAAGACCACGCAGATCGCAGGACGAATGGCAGGGGAGGGATTCCTGCTTTGTAATGAGATCAATCCCAAACGGGCCAAGATCTTAAGCCGTAATATCGAGCGCATGGGCGTTTGGAATGCCCTTGTGACCAACGAACACCCTCAAACCTTGGGGGAGAAATATGCAGGTTTCTTTGATAAGGTGTTGGTGGATGCTCCTTGCTCCGGAGAGGGAATGTTCCGCAAGGAGGAGGCCGCCGTCACAGACTGGAGTCAGGAAACTGTGGAAATGTGCGCCCGCCGCCAGGGAGAGATCCTGTCCTCTGCGGCAAAGCTGGTGCGTCCCGGCGGAAGATTGGTGTACTCCACCTGTACCTTCGCCCCAGAGGAAAATGAAGGCGCGGTGGAAGCCTTTTTAGAAAGTCATCCGGAATTTTCCCCGGAGACGGTGGACGCTCCCTGGTTCACTCCCGGCCCCAACGGATCTTTCCGCCTGTGGCCCCATAAGCTTTTGGGCGAGGGACATTTTGCGGCAGTGTTGCGGAAAAATGGGGGAGAAGAGGGCGATACCAGGGAATTTCCCGGCGAAAAGTTGCCGAAAGAATGGCTGTCCTTTGCCAGGGAGCTGGATATCAAGCTTCCTGCAGGCAAAGCTGTGCTTTTTGGACAGAGCCTTTATTGGGCACCGGAGGATATGCCGGATATCCGGGGTGTCCGCGTTCTGCGTCCCGGTCTGGAGCTGGGCGAAGTGAAAAAAGACCGTGTCCTCCCGGCCCATGCTTTGGCGCTGTGGCTAAGGGATACAAAGCATGTGTGGAATTTATCTGCGGACAGTCAGCAGATCGCCGCCTACATGCACGGAGAAACGATCCCTGCCCCCGTGTCCGGATGGTGTCAGATCACGGTGGATGGCTTTGGCATCGGCTGGGGAAAAGGGGACGGAAAAGTGCTCAAAAACCACTATCCCAAGGGATTGCGGCGATAATTTGTACTTTACATAATCCAAAGCCTGTGATATACTGGCAAGTGGTGAAAAGTCAGTCACCCTGTTTTATTAATTCGCAAGGAGAGGATTATCCTTGGCAAGATATGAAATTACCGGCGGCATGCCCCTGCATGGTGAAGTCACCATCAGCGGCGCGAAGAATGCTGCCGTGGCAATTCTGCCGGCTGCAATTTTGGTGGCGGGCAAGTGCCGTGTGGAAAATGTACCGGACATCTCCGATGTTCGTATCCTTTTGGATATTTTGGAAGACATGGGCGTCCAGGTGACCCATGTGGAGCCCGGCGTTGTGGAGCTGGACAGTACCAATGTCCAGAGCACCCACCCCAATCCCGACCTGGTGCGGAAAATGCGCGCCAGTTATTACCTTATGGGCGTGCTTCTCAGCCGTTTTCATGAGGCCAGTGTGGCGCTCCCCGGCGGCTGTAACTTTGCATCCCGACCCATCGACCAGCACCTGAAAGGCTTCCGCGCTCTGGGCACAGAAGTGGCAGAGACGGAAGACTATGTGAATCTGTTCCCCGGTCCTGACGGACTTCATGGCAACCGCATCAGTCTGGACGTGGTCAGTGTGGGCGCTACCATGAATATCATCATGGCAGCCTGCCTGCTTCCCGGACAGACGGTGATCGAAAACGCGGCCAAAGAGCCCCACATCGTGGACCTGGCAAACTTCTTAAATACCATGGGTGCCCGTATTTCCGGCGCCGGTACGGATACGGTGAAGATCCGCGGCGTGGAAAAGTTGCATGGCGGCACCTATACAATTATCCCCGACCAGATCGAGGCCGGTACATACTTAGCAGCTGTGGCAGCGGCAGGCGGTAATGTTTTGGTGAAAAATGTTATCCCAAAGCATATGGACTGCATTACCTCCAAGCTCCAGGAAATGGGCGCGCGGATCCTCAATTATGACGATTCCATCCGCATCATTTCCGAAGGCAGACTTCGCAGTACCACCGTTAAGACCCGGCCCTATCCCGGTTTCCCCACGGATATGCAGGCGCAGATCTGCGTGTGTATGTCCTTGGCTGGTGGAGTCAGCCGCCTGACGGAGAATGTGTATGAGACCCGCTTTTTTGGCTACTGCACGGAGCTGCAGAACATGGGCGCGGAGATCCTGATTAACGGCAAGACCGCCATCGTCACCGGACAGGAAAAGCTCCGGGGTACTTCTGTTACTGCCCGTGACCTTCGTGCCGGTGCGGCGCTGGTGATCGCGGGCCTGGCGGCAGAAGGTGTGACCCGGATTCGCAACGTCCACTTTGTGGAGCGTGGCTATGAAAATATTATCCAAAAGCTTACCGACCTGGGCGCCAAGATCAACCGAATTGAAGACTAAACAAAAGGCCACCGGCGTTGCCGGTGGCCTTAACTTTTTATTGGAACATGGCCGTAGACAGATACCGCTCGCCGGTATCCGGTAAGATCACCACAATGGTCTTGCCCGCGCTTTCCGGGCGTTTGGCTACCTCTATGGCGGCGTGGAGAGCAGCGCCTGCGGAGATGCCCGCCAAAAGGCCCTCGGTCCTGCCCAAAGCTCTTCCGGCGGCATAAGCCTGCTCCTCGGTTACGGGGAAGATCTCATCGTAGATGTTGGTGTCCAGCACATCGGGCACGAAGTTGGCGCCGATGCCCTGTAGGCCGTGACTGCCTGCAAGTCCCTTGCTCAAAAGGGGGGAGGATGCCGGCTCCACCGCAACGATCCGAATGCCGGGCTTTTGCTGCTTTAAAAATTTTCCTGTGCCGGTAATGGTACCGCCGGTACCGATGCCTGCCACGAAGATATCCACATCCCCGTCGGTGTCCGCCCAGATTTCCGGACCCGTGGTTTGAATGTGGGCCAGGGGATTGGCGGAGTTTTCGAACTGGCCGGCGATGATGCTGCCGGGGATCTCACGGTGCAGCTGCTCTGCTTTTTGGATGGCGCCCCGCATACCCTGTGCGCCTTCGGTGAGCACCAGCTCTGCGCCGTATGCCTTCATTAAAAGCTGCCGCTCCCGGCTCATGGTGTCCGGCATGACGATGATGGCCTTGTAGCCGCGGCTGGCGGCAATGGCGCACAGACCGATGCCGGTATTGCCGGAGGTGGGCTCAATAATGGTGCCGCCGGGCTGCAAGCGGCCCTTTTTCTCGGCGTCATTGATCATGGACAGGGCCACCCGGTCCTTCACAGATCCGGCAGGATTCATGCCTTCCACCTTTGCCAAAAGGCGGCAACTCAGGTGTTCGGCCTTTTCAATATTGCACAGGCGGAGCAGGGGAGTGCCGCCTACCAGCTGATCAACGGAAGTGTAGATCTTTCCCATAATAACCCTTCTTTCGGAAGATTCATTTACTGTGTAAACCTATGGCGATTTTCTTTTTCTGAAACAGTATACCACAAAAAAGCGTGGGTTTGCAATCCCTCTTTTCCCATTGACAGCACCGCCAGGGGTGTGGTAAACTGCAAGAAAGATTGGAGGGAACAGTATGTCTACTCTGGAACAACAGATCGAAGGCGTGGTAGACGCTATCTTAGAGGACTACCGTCTGGATCGGGATATTGACCGCATGGACTATGCCCGTCAGCCGGATAAGGATAAAATCATCGACATTGTGGAAAAACTCCGCCGTGTGGTGTTCCCCGGCTATTTCCGGGATAAGACTTATAAGATCTATAATGCCAAGCACAACCTGAGCATCCTCATTGAGGATGTGATGTACGGCCTTACCAAGCAGGTGTCCCGCGTGCTTCGCGGCGAGGGAGAGACGGAGGAGCAGGCCGCCCAGAAGGCCCAGGATATCTGTTTGGAATTCTTCCGTAGAATCCCTGCGGTTCGGGCCGCGGTGCAGACCGACCTGCAGGCTGCCTACGACGGAGACCCCGCCGCCACGGGTATGGCGGAGCTGATTTTCTCCTATCCGGGCCTGTTTGCCATTACGGTGTACCGCCTGGCTCACGAGTTGTATTTGCTGAATGTACCTATGATTCCCCGGATCATGACAGAATATGCCCACAGCATCACCGGCATCGATATCCATCCCGGCGCTACCATCGGCAAGTATTTCTTTATCGACCACGGTACCGGCATCGTGGTGGGCGAGACCACTGTTATTGGCGAGAATGTGAAGATCTACCAGGGCGTGACTTTAGGCGGTCTATCCACCCGTGGCGGTCAGAGCCTGCGGGGCAAGCGCCGTCACCCCACCATTGAGGACAATGTGACTATCTACGCCAACGCCTCTATTTTGGGCGGCGATACGGTGATCGGCCACAACTGTGTCATCGGCGCCAACGCTTTTATTACCAAGTCAATTCCTTGCTGCACCCGCGTCAGCATGAAGAATACGGAACTGGAAATGCAGACGCGCGCCAATTGCCCCGGCTGCGCAAACCCCACCTGCGAATAAAAAGCCTCCCTTGTTAAAGGGAGGGGGACCGCGTAAGCGGTGGAGGGATTGTAAAAGCCCGCATCCTTAAGATGCGGGCTTTTTGTATTAGTCTTCGAAAGTCAGAACGTCCTTGAAACGGTCCTTGAAGATCTCGTAGACAGCGGACAGGATGGACTCGTCCTCCACGTAGATGTAGTTCTCATTCTCCTCGTCCACGGGCTGGACTTCCAGGATCACGATCTCGTTGGACTCTTCGTCGGCGGGGATCAGGCACAGGTATTCCTTGCCCTCGTACTCGATGCAATCCAGATACTCAAACTCGGTATCCACACCGTTCTCGTCGGTCAGGGTGATCAGAGAGGATTCTTCCTCCTGCAACAGTTCCTTATCTTCCATGATAAAGACCTCCTTGTGTTTGTTATAGGACAATTATACCCATGGGTAACCCCACTGTCAACCGCAAAAAAGGACTCCCTCTTGTGAGGGAGTCCAAATGTTTTGAGCAATTAGGCCTTGCCGGCGCAGCCCAGAACGTTCACCAGCTTGTGGCGGACGATCTCCTTGATGTTGGCGCGGGCGGGCTTCAGGTACTGACGGGGGTCGAAATGATCGGGGTGATCGTTGAAGTACTTACGAACAGTGCCGGTCAGAGCCAGACGCAGGTCGGAGTCGATGTTGATCTTGCAGACGGACAGGGCGGCTGCCTTACGCAGCTGCTCTTCGGGAACACCGATGGCGTTGGGCATCTTGCCGCCGTTGGCGTTGACCATGGCGACGTACTCCTGAGGAACGGAGGAGGAGCCGTGCAGAACGATGGGGAAGCCGGGCAGACGCTTGGTGACTTCTTCCAGAACGTCGAAACGCAGAGCGGGGGGCACCAGGATGCCCTGCTCGTTCACGGTGCACTGCACGGGAGTGAACTTGTAAGCGCCGTGGGAAGTGCCGATGGCGATAGCCAGGGAGTCGCAGCCGGTGCGGGTGACGAACTCTTCCACTTCTTCGGGACGGGTGTAG
>JAZRZT010000017.1:0-5887 GCA_045601475.1 Faecousia sp. | reverse complement strand
CTTCAGCTTGCGGGCGCTGTTCAGGGTATCCCGCAGGTCGGCGATCTCTTTCTCCAGAGCGTCCACAGCTTTCAGCTGCTTAAGAATGTATTCTTTATTGATATTGCGCAGTTTGATCTCAGCCACATAGTTTGCCTGGGTTTCGTCAATACCGAACCCGATCATCAGGTTGGGAACAACTTCGCTCTCCAGCTCGGTTTCCCGGATGATGGCAATTGCCTTATCGATATCCAGAAGGATCCGCTCCAAACCCTTCAGCAGGTGCAGGCGGTCTTCCTTCTTCTGAATTTGGAAGAACAGGCGGCGCTTGACACAATCGGTACGCCAAGCAGTCCACTCCTCCAAGATTTCGCCAACGCCCATAACACGAGGCATACCGGCGATCAGCACGTTAAAGTTACAGGCAAAGGTGTCCTGCAAGGGAGTCAGCCGATAGAGTTTTTGCATCAGCTTTTCCGGATCGACACCACGCTTCAGATCGATGGTCAGCTTCAAGCCGCCCAGATCAGTCTCATCGCGCATGTCGTTGATCTCTTTGATCTTGCCTACCTTGATCAGTTCTGCCACCTTATCCATAATCACTTCGCTGGCGGTGGAGTAAGGGATCTCGTAGATCTCAATCAGATTGCCCTCTTTTACATAGCGCCACTTTGCCCGCAGCTTAAAGCTGCCGCGGCCTGTGGAATAGATCTCCCGGGTGGTTGCTTCGTCAAAGAGAAGCTCCGCACCGGTAGAAAAATCGGGTCCGGGGAGGGTCTCCAGGATGTCATGCTCCGGGTTGTTCATAAGGGCGATGGTGGTATCGCAGATCTCCTTCAGGTTAAAGGAGCAGATGTTGCTGGCCATACCAACGGCAATGCCCTGGTTTGCAGACACCAGCACATTGGGGAATGTGGTGGGCAGAAGCGCGGGCTCTTTCATGGTAGCGTCATAGTTATCCACCATATCCACGGTATCAGAATCGATATCCCGGAAAAGCTCCGCGCTAAAACCGTCCAGCTTGGCCTCTGTATAACGGGATGCGGCGTATGCCATGTCACGGGAGTAGACCTTACCGAAGTTACCCTTGGAGTCCACAAAGGGGTGCAGCAAGGACTCGTTACCTTTGGTCAGTCGCACCATAGTCTCATAGATCGCCGCGTCACCGTGGGGGTTTAAGCGCATGGTTTGGCCAACGATATTGGCGGACTTGGTGCGCCCGCCGGTCAGAAGACCCATTTTGTACATGGTATACAACAGTTTTCTGTGGGAAGGCTTAAAACCGTCAATCTCCGGGATCGCGCGGGACACGATGACAGACATGGCATAAGGCATGTAGTTGATCTCCAAAGTCTCGGAGATCGCCTGCTCCATGGTAGAGCCTACAAGGCCCATGACATTACTGGTGTCGATCTTCTTTTTATTCTGTTCGGGTTCTTTTTTCTTACGTGCCATTTAGGAACCTCTCTTACGAAATGTCCGCAAGCTCCAGGTAACGGGAGCCGTTGTCTGCAATAAAATTCTTTCTCTCTGCCAGGTTGTCGCCCAGAAGTACATCAAAATAGTGGGCGGTGCGCTCGGCATCCTCGGGAATCACCTTAATAAGGCGGCGGGTTTCAGGATTCATGGTGGTCATCCACATCATCTCGGGATCGTTTTCACCAAGGCCCTTAGACCGCTGGATGCTGGTGGGCTTTTTGCCCTCCAAATCCTCCTTCAGGATCTTTGCCTTTTCTGCCTCGTTATAGGCAAACCAGGTCTTGTCCTTATAGGTGATCTCAAACAGCGGAGATTCTGCGATATACACATAGCCATCACGAATCAGCGTGGGGCAAAGACGGTAGAGCATAGTAAGGAGCAGGGTGCGGATCTGGAATCCGTCCACATCGGCGTCGGTACAGATAACCACCTTGTTCCAACGGAGGTTATCGATATCGAAAGAGGAGAGTTCCTTCATCTTCTTGCCCTGGATCTCCACACCGCAGCCCAAGACCTTCATAAGATCGGTGATGATGGGAGAGGCGAAGATCTTATTGTAGTCCGCTTTCAAACAGTTGAGGATCTTGCCGCGTACCGGCATGATACCCTGGAATTCCGCGTCACGGCTGAGCTTGACGCTGCCCAACGCGGAATCACCCTCCACGATATACAGTTCCCGGATGTTCGTATCCTTACTGCGGCAATCCACAAACTTCTGCACACGGTTGGCGATATCAACCTTGGCAACCAAGTTCTTCTTCACGCTGGAGCGGGTCTTTTCCGCACTCTCCCGGGCGCGCTTGTTAATGAGGATCTGCTCGGCGGCACGGTCTGCCTCTTGCTTGTTCTCAATAAACCACACCTGCAACTTCTCTTTGAAGAAGGCGGTCATGGCCTCCTGGGTAAACTTGGAGTTTACGGACTTTTTGGTCTGGTTTTCAAAGCAGCCGATGGTGGAGAAGCAGTTGGTCACCAGCACCAGGCTGTCCTGGACATCCTGGTAGAGGATCTTACTCTCGTTTTTGGTATACTTGTTATTCTCACGCAGGTACTTATCAAAGGCAGCAACAAAGCCGGAACGGACTGCCCGGTCGGGGCTGCCGCCGTATTCCAGCCAAGAGGAATTGTGGTAGTACTCCGTATGGCTCACCTGCTTGGAGAAGCAGAAGGATACAGTAATCTTCAGCTTCATCTCCGGACGATTCTCCGCGTCACGGCCACGGCGGTCTGCTTCCCAGAACACGGGCATGGTAAAGGCATTGTCCCCCACCATTTCCTCGATATACTGGCGGATACCGTCCTCGTAGCAGTACTCCTCTTCCTCGAATTTCTTGCCCACCTGATTGCGGAACTTAAAGGTGATGCCCTTGTTCACCACTGCCTGGCGGCGCAGCACATCCCGGTAGTACTCCACGGGGATGTTGATGTCAGTAAAGACGTTCTTATCAGGACGCCAATGGAACACCGAGCCGGTCTTTCTACCGCGGTCAGTGGGCTCTTTCTTCAAGCCACCCTTGTTTCTGCCCTTTTCAAAGTGCAGATCGTAACGGAAGCCGTCACGGCGGATGGTGGCATCAAAGAACTCAGATGCATACTGGGTGGCGCAGGAGCCCAGGCCGTACAGGCCCAGGGGGTACTCGTAGTTCTCACCGTTTTCGCCGTACTTACCGCCGGCGTACATCTCGCAGAACACCAATTCCCAGTTGTAGCGCTTTTCTTTCTCGTTATAGTCCACGGGGCAGCCGCGGCCAAAGTCCTCCACCTCTACAGAGAGATCCTCGTACCGGGTGACGATGATGGTATCACCATGGCCCTCCCGGGCTTCGTCGATGGCGTTGGAGAGGATTTCAAATACAGCATGCTTGCAGCCTTCCAGGTCGTCAGAGCCGAAGATGACCGCAGGGCGTTTGCGGACACGCTCCTCGCCCTTGAGCATGGAAATACTTTGGTTGCCGTATTGCTCCTGTGCTTTTTTTGCCATAGTATAAACCCACCAAACTTCATAAAATATCCAGTGTATTATACCCATTTTGTGGCAGAAAGTCAAGGTATACCACAATATATAGAAAACCGCTGCCCAAAGGCAGCGGTTTTTATTATAATTTGTGGAAGATAGGCTTTCTATCCGCGAAAGTACAGACATAACCGAAAATGTCATTGACAAGGGCGCAGGCATCATGGCAATACTGCCCCACTCTGTCGAAAGTATGGGCATCAGAGCCCACAGTGACGATCTCGCCGCCCAACTCCTTGAAGCGGCGCAGATAAGCCTCGTCAGGAAGGAATGCCCCGCAGCGATCTTTACCGCTGGTGTTTACCTCAATACCCTTGCCCTTACTGACGAGAGTACGGAAGATCTCATCGGTAAGTTCCCGGTACTCCTTCTCAGCGATCGCACGGAGGCTGGGGTTATTGACGACCTTGCCAATGTAGGTCAGATGACCCAAAACATCAAAACTGTCATGCTCCTTCACGCAATCCAGAATTCTTTCGAAATAGGCGATCTCAGCAGCCTGTGGGGTTTTATTCTGCCAATACTCCTGGTAAAAGATATCGATACCGTCCACAAAGTGGATAGAGCCGATAATAAAATCAAAATGACGGCGCTCCAGGTCCTTAAGGAACACATCCCGGTTGCCAGGAAGCATGCCAAACTCAAAACCTTTGCGTATCTTCAGATCTTTGTGGTGGAGATGATCGTAGGCGGCATTATAATCTTCCGTCTCAAACCACACTTTTATACCGGTGGGAACTTCTTCGTAGTCCAAATGGTCCGTAAAGCAGATCTCTCTCATACCAGCCTTCACAGCGGCATCCACCATTTTTTCGGCAGACTCTTTGGAATCAAAGGACACGCCGGAGTGCAAATGAAAATCAAACATAGTCTATCTCCTCCCAAAATTGGCGGAATGCCGTAGGCAGCGCTATCTGCTCATTAATTTCTTGCGCCGTGAGCCAGGTGTAATTGTTTTCCGTTTCCGAGACTTCCGCATAAATTCCACGCATGTTCCACTGAACATGGGTAAATATATGTTTTCGCTCCACTTGGCGCAATAATTCCTTTAGTTTTACACCATGCTGCTCCATTTTTATAATAATTTCGTTGAGCTCCAACCTTCCGGGAACATTAGGAAACTGCCACAGTCCCGCGAGCAGCCCCTCCTCCGGGCGCTTCTGTAATGCGTATCGTCCGTCGCAGGAGAGAATGAATACGGTCATATCTTCCGCACGACGGGTGCGTTTGGAACTCTTCACCGGCAGCGCGGTTTCCGTGCCCGCAAGATGTGCCTTACAGAAGGCAGCGCAGGGACAGGCCGCACAATCCGGGTCCCGGTTCGGCCCGCAGACCGTGGCGCCCAATTCCATAAGAGCCTGAGTAAAGTCCCCGGCATCCTCCGGATATACCACAGCCAACAGTTCACGGGTCAGCTTTTTGAATTTAGGGGTGTCAATAGGCGTTGCATCATTCATCAGCCTGGAAGCCACCCGAAGCACATTCCCGTCCACAGCCGGCGTCTTCTGACCAAAAGCAATGGAGCAAACAGCTCCTGCGGTGTATTCACCAACGCCGGGCAACGCCAGCACGGACATGTAGTCTGTGGGAAATTGCCCGCTGTGCCTGTCCATAATCACCAAGGCGGCTTTCTTCAAATTCTTCACCCGGGTGTAATAGCCAAGGCCTTCCCACAGCTTGTGGAGCAGGTCGTCATCGGCAATGGCCAGGTGTTCTATGGTGGGCAGTTTTTCAAGAAAGCGGGCGTAGTAGCCTTTCACCGCCTCCACGCGGGTCTGCTGGAGCATAATCTCCGAGACCCAGATATGGTAAGGGTCCCGGTCCAGTCGCCAGGGCAAGTCCCGCTTGTGCGCCTGATACCAAGGGAGCAGCGCCGCCGGTAAACGAGAAAACAGTTCCAAATTTTCCAACGAGACCCCTCCCCTCTCTTTACTGCAGATATTTTATCAAATTCCCCAAGTATTCGCAACAGAAATCTAACTTTAGGGTCCTGGAAAAATTTTCGCACTTTTTTGAAAAAAGTGCTTGCATTTTATATTGGGGTGTGCTATTATATCCAAGCGCGTGAAGAGCGTGTATGCGCTGGTAGCTCAGTTGGATAGAGTGACTGACTACGAATCAGTAGGTCGGGGGTTCGAGTCCCTTCCAGCGTACCAAGGAAAACGCCCAGAATCGTAAGATTCCGGGCGTTTTTTGTACTTTTAGGGCAGTTTTCAAAAGCGGATGTTCTGAATTTTGGGCCAATTTTGGGCCAATCGCAGAATTTTGGGTCATCCAACGCGCTTTCCTGTGCGGAAAATAGCGTCCGCAATCCGCTCTGCAGACTGGGTATCGGCCTGCTCGATCAAGTGAGAATAGATGTTCTGCGTGGTGCTGACCTGAGCATGACCCAAGCGTTTGGAAATGCTGACGGGA
>JAZRZT010000016.1:0-18073 GCA_045601475.1 Faecousia sp. | reverse complement strand
CAACCGGCGGCGCTTCCTATCCCACCACCGGCTCCACCGGGGATGGCTACGCCATGGCAAAGCTGCTGGGCCACACCATCGCAGAGCCCCAGGGCAGTCTGGTGCCCCTGGAAACGGAAGGCCGGGATTGCCAGGATATGCAGGGGCTGAGCCTGCGAAATGTGGGTGTAAAGTTGCAAAATGCCAAGGGAAAGGTTCTCTACAAGGATTTTGGGGAACTGCTGTTTACCCATTTTGGTGTATCCGGACCTACAGTGCTCAGCGCCAGCGCCCACCTGAAAGGGGAGGGGTGCACGCTATCCATCGATCTGAAACCCGCTTTGGATGAGGGAAAGCTGAACGACCGTATCCTGCGGGATCTGGAGCAGTATCAAAACCGTTCCATGGAAAACGCATTAACGGATCTTTTACCCCGTTCCATGATCCCTGTGGTATTGCGGCGCTTGGAGATCGATCCCCATATGCAGGCAAACTCCCTAAAGAAAGAGCAGCGCCGTGCTTTGGTGGGGCTCTTGAAAGCATTTACCGTGGAAATCACCGATAAACGACCTGTGAGCGAAGCAATCATTACCTCGGGCGGCATCAAGGTCTCGGAGATTGACCCCAAGACCATGGGATCCAAGATTGTGCCCGGTCTCTATTTTGCCGGTGAGATTATCGACTGCGATGCCTACACCGGCGGATTTAATCTGCAGATCGCCTGGGCCACTGCTTACGCGGCGGGTACAGCGGTGAAAAACGATTGACAAACAGGTCTGTATAGACTAAAATGTATAAGGTATATATAGAAAGATGGAGGTACAAATATGTACGAGAAGTTGGTTTCTTATGCGGCAAAGCAACTGGAGCTGAGCGCCGAGGAGATTACTCCCGACAGCACCTTTGAGAGCCTTGGCATTGACTCCTTGGACATCGTGGAAATGATCATGGACCTGGAAGGTGAGCTGGGTGTGGAGCTGGAGATGGAAGATCAGAAGATCGAAACCTTCGGTGAGCTGGCTGCATTCATTGAGTCCAAGCTGAACTAAATAACGCATAACTTTGTTATGGAAGATCGGTCCGTAACAAGGTCGCACTAGTTGGGGAGATAGCGGTGCCCTGTAACCCTCAATCCGCTATAGGGGGGACGAATTCCCACACCCGGGCAGGTACGAGTGCCGTCCGGACTATGTAAGCGGTGTTGACAGAACGGTCTCGCGCAACGGGATCCCGTGAACCATGTCAGGTGGGGAACCAAGCAGCATTAAGCGGATCTTCCCGTGTGCCGCGGGGTTGCCGTTCTTGAGCTGGCTGCATGGATACCGGGCATTCTGCCTGTTCAAATGTGGGTGTGCGATCTTGTTATGGACCGATCTGATTTTGGAGGTAACTATGTATCAGGCGCTGTACAGAAAATACAGACCCCAGACCTTTGACGATGTGGTGGGACAGCTGGCTGTTACACAGACATTAAAGACCCAGCTTTTAACCGGAAAGCTGAGTCATGCGTATTTATTTACCGGTTCCCGGGGCACAGGCAAGACCAGTTCTGCCAAGATCCTGGCCAAGGCTGTCAACTGTGAGAATCCTCAGAACGGAAATCCCTGTAATTGCTGTGATGCTTGCAGAGCCATCGATTCCGGCTCCTGCATGGATGTTCTGGAAATCGACGCTGCATCCAATAACGGTGTTGACAATGTGCGTGATCTGCGGGATGATGCCATCTATACGCCTTCTCAGGTGAAAATGCGTGTGTACATCATTGACGAGGTGCACATGCTGTCTCTTTCCGCATTCAATGCGCTACTAAAAATCATTGAAGAGCCCCCCAAGCATCTGCTCTTTATCTTGGCGACTACGGAATTACACAAAGTACCGGCGACGATCCTGTCCCGCTGCCAGCGATTCTCCTTCCGGCGGATCAGCCAGGAGGACATTGCCGCAAGACTGCAGTATGTGGCCTATGAAGAGGGCATTGATCTGGACGATTCGGCAGCCAGAGTGTTGGCAAGGCTGGCCGACGGCGGTATGCGTGACGGCCTGAGCCTTTTGGATCAGTGCGCTTCCGCTACCACCGGAGAACTGAATGCGGATAAAGTCTATGCCTGCTTGGGTATCGCGGGCATCCAGCAGTGCGGAAAGCTTATGGCAGCCATTGCCAATCACGATACCGGCACGGCTCTGACCATTATGAATGATCTCTATGCCGAGGGTAAGGATATGGGCGCGCTTTTGGACGAGCTTGCCTGTTTGACACGGGATTTCATGGTGCTGAAAACTGCCCCTAATGAGGGCCTCACCATGCTCTCCGGTGTTGCTCCGGAGCAGGAAGTAAGAGACCTTGCTCAAAAGTTCTCCACAGGGGAACTGCAACGGATGATGGGGCTTATCCAGCGTACTGTGGCCGGTTTTGGCAGAAGCGCAAGCCGCCGTATGGATGCAGAGCTTTGTATCGTTAATTTGTGCCAGCCAGAGCTGGACACGGACACCGATGCACTGATCGCCCGGTTGACTCGGGTGGAAGAACAGCTCAAATCCGGTGTTGTTGCGGTAGCACCCCGGCAGGTTGTGCAGCAGCCCGTCTTGAAAGAAGAACCTGTTGCAGCACCTGTGGTGGAACAGACTCCGGAACCGGATGTGTCGGAGGTGCCGATCTGCCAGGTAGAAAGTGAGGCCCCCGTGGGCTTTTGGTCCGATGTAGCGTCCGCTGTGCGCAATGAGATGAAGACCCCTGCAGGTGGATTCTTTACCACCTCTGCGGAAGCCCCGGTTAAGGGCATCCTGCAGGGGGACAGACTACTGCTTGTCTGCGCGAACGCTTTTACAAAGGATATCGTGAACAAGCCTGATATTCTGGAGCTTGTTTCCAGAAAGGCCTCTGCGAAATTAGGTCGTCCTGTTCGTGCCACGGTAGTGGACAAGGATATGACTGTCACAAAAACAAAGCAAATGGAGCAGCTGCTAAGCTTTGGCAGAGCCCATTCGGATGTAATCAGCATTAAAGAATAAGGAGTTTTTCAAATGGCAAAGGGTGGATTCCGGGGTATGCCCGGTGGAATGAATCAGGCCGCGATGATCAAGCAGGCCCAGAAGATGCAGCAGGAGATGCTGCGCATGCAGGAAGAGATGGAGACTAAGACCTTTACAGCCACTGTCGGTGGCGGTATGGTCACCGCAACGGTAAACGGTAAGCACGAGTTGCAGGATCTGCAGATCAACCCCGAAGCGGTGGATCCCGACGATGTGGAGATGCTGCAGGACATGGTGATCGCTGCTGTGAACGAGGCCATGCGTACCGCGGATGCGGAGTCTGCCAATAATATGTCCCGACTCACCGGTGGCCTGAATCTGGGCGGCCTGTTCTAAGGAGGCGCCATGCAGTACTTTCCCGCGGCGCTGCAGGACTTAGCCGACCAGTTTGCCCGGCTTCCGGGTGTGGGCGGAAAAACAGCCCAGAGACTTGCATTTCATGTATTGGGTCTTCCTATGGAGGAGGCCCAGGCCTTTGCGGATGCCATTATTGCGGCGAAAAATACGGTGCATACCTGCCCGGTGTGCCAAAATCTTACAGACCGGGAACTGTGCCCCATCTGTGACGACGATCTGCGTGATCAGGGGCTTATTTGCGTGGTGGCAGAGCCTAAGGACGTGATCGCCATGGAGCGTTCCCGGGAGTTTGCCGGCGTGTACCATGTGCTTCACGGCGTGATCTCCCCCTTAAACCATGTGTCCCAGGATGATATCCGTATCAAGGAGCTGCTTTACAGGGTGGCCAAAGGCGATGTGCGGGAGGTCATCATGGCCACGAACCCCGATACCGAGGGAGAGGCTACCGCTATGTACATCTCCCGGCTCCTGCGCCCCATGGGCGTCAAGGTGACACGTCTGGCCTATGGTGTGCCGGTGGGCAGCCAGCTGGAGTATGCCGACGAGGTGACGCTGTCCCGTGCATTGGAGGGCAGGCAGGAAATATAAAAATAATCCCCTGTGCTAAAAGCACAGGGGATTATATTACTGTTCTTTATACTGTACAAAACCTAAGGTCATGAAATCCAAATGCACCTGTTTGTCCGGGGTCTTACCCATGGTAACCCGGCGGCAGTTCACTTCCCAAAGATCCGAGCCGGAGATGGTCACCTTACGAATCTCAAAGACATGGTTCCAACTCTTGCCCTCCATGTAGAGATCGTCTCTTAAAAAGCGGATTAGATCCAATCCACGGAAATTAAAGGTGGGGAAGGCGTTTTTGATGCAAAGTTCGAACAGGTTGGCCGCATCCCGGATGCTTCCCATTTCAAATGCACTGCGGATCATTGCGCCGTAGTCTTCCATAAAGATACCTCCTTACAGCTTGTCGTAAGTCTTATCCAAAAAACGCTGGGTGCTGACGATGTAACGCTGATGGGTGCCTTCGCCGATCTTGCCGGCTTCGTCGTAGGCTGCTACAGAGAAGAAAATGGCGTTGCCATCCACGGCGGTCACTTCTGCTTCCGCTCGTACAGCCATACCAACCGGTGTAGCTGAGATATGCTTGATGGAAAGCTCCGTACCTACAGAAGTCTTTCCTTCGGGCATAGCGGCTTCAATGGCCTCACAAGCAGCGCCTTCCATCAGTGCCACCATACAGGGCGTTGCGTACACCAACAGGCTGCCGGAGCCTACCTCAAGGGCAGTATCCATCTTCTCTACATCGGTGGTCACTTCGCCCTTCATACCAACTGTAATTTCCATAATTAATCCCTTCCTTTCTGTTTTTACTATAGCGAAAAAATGATCTCATGTCAATTGACCACTTGCGATTTTTCCGGGAAAAGGTATAATGAAACTATAGGATGGTGCGTACGATGAGAAACGGTTCTGCAAAGAAAATAGCCCTTAGCGGCGTGCTTGCGGCACTTGCCATGGTGATCATGTGCATGGGCGGGCTGATCCCGGTGGCGACATATGTTTGTCCCATGCTGTGTATGGTGCTGGGATGCTTTGTTTTACGCATTTGCGGCAGGCGATATGCCTGGACCTGGTACGCTGCGGTAAGTATTCTGTCGCTGTTGCTTGCTCCGGATAAAGAAGCGGCGGCTGTGTATGTGTTTTTGGGATACTATCCCTTGATCAAAGCCGCCTTGGAAAGGGTGCGTTTTTCGCTGATCTTCAAGTTTTTTTATTTCAACGCCGCTGTATTTGTCATGTACAGCTTGCTGATCTTTGTGATGGGGCTAAACGATCTATATAAGGAATTTACTTCTGCGGGTCTTTTGGGATTAACTTTACTTTTAGTTCTTGGAAATGTTACCTTCTTCCTGCTGGACAGAGTGCTGACCCGATTTTTACCCAGGCGGTGACACTATGAAAGAATGGACAGTATATATCCTGGAATGTAAGGATGGCTCATTGTACACCGGTATCACTGACGATCTGGAGCACCGCCTAGCTATGCACCGAAGCGGCAAGGGCGCAAAATATACCCGTGGCCGCGGTCCGCTGAAACTACGGTATCTGGAGGTGTGTACGGACCGCTCTGCTGCATTGAAACGGGAATTTGCCATCAAGCAGCAGACAAAGACCAAAAAAATAGAGTTGTGCAAAACTACACCCAAATCTTTGGAAGAGTTTTGATTTATGGATATGAAAAGGAGCGTATCAAATCGATACGCTCCTTTTTGTATGTAGTTTTAGAGTTCTTCGCTGACTGCCAGCAAGAGGATGCCAATAATCACAACAGCGATAAACACATAGGTCTTCCAGGAAAGCTTTTCCTTCAGGAAAATACGGGAAAGCAGCAGAGAAACAATGCAAACAGAGGAAATGATCGGTGCTGCAATTGCACCGTTGCCGCTCAAGGCATACACATAAGTAAATTGACCTGCTGTTTCGAATACTGCGGCAAGGATCTTATCCTTGTGCTTGGGGATAGGACCAAATTTAACCTTCTTAGCCTTCATAAAGATAAACAAGGCCAGAGCAAACAGAGCAAAGGTCAGCTCATAGCTGGTGTTGGCCACATCTTCAATGGTCTCTTCCGTTACTCCGATCAGAGGAGTAGTGGCAAAGTCATCCAGGTAGAAAATGTCCACGAAGGAGCCAAAGGCGTCCAGTAGAGCGTAGACAAAGGGCATGCAGAACGCCACAATCGCCAGCTTTTTGCCCAGGTTCTTTTTTCTCGGTGTATCACCCTTGTTTTCTAAGAAGCCAACACCCAGAACACCAATCACAATAACAAGAATGGCGATGATAGAGAAGGGGGTAAGGGACTCTTTCAGGAAGATAACGCACAGCAGGCTGCAGATAGCGCCGGAGGTGTTCTCGATGGGGTCAGAGATGGACTCCTCCAAGAAACGCATTCCAAAATAGGAGAATGCCATGGACACGATATACAGCAAGGATACCGGCAGATAGTAGATCAGGTTTATGGGATTGTAATTGATATCCTTGGTCAGCAGGGTATAAATGGCGTGGATACCCATAACGGCGCCCACACAGACACAGATCTTTAGGTGAGAATATTTTTCATTAGGCAATGCGCCTTTCTTGTAGAACAATTCCGCAGCGCCCCACAGAATCGCGGTGGCGATGGAAAAGAACAGCCAAGACATAATGGTTTCCTCCTTACAAGGTTACAAGTCCTGCATCAATCATCTTCTGCAGGCTCATGAGAATACCTAATTTTGCGTGGAACCAGGTCAGTCCGCCCTGGAAATACACAGCGTACGGGGGGCGAATGGGACCGTCGGCAGAAAGCTCGATGGAAGAGCCCTGCACAAATGCACCGGCGGCCATAATTACCTTGTCGTTGTAACCGGGCATATCCCAGGGCAGGGGGGTGGCAAAGGAATCCACAGGCGCCGCTGCCTGAATGCCCTTGCAGGAGGCAATCATGCCTTCTTCACTCTTAAGTTCTACAGCCTGGATAATGTCATGACGGCTCTCTGTGGCGTTGGGCACGCAGCGGAAGCCGAGGGGCTCATAGAGGTTTGCCGCGAAGATTGCGCCCTTTTCCGCACCGGCTACCACAGTAGGAGCCAGGAACAGGCCTTGGTAGAAAGAGGGCATAAGACCTAAGTTAGCGCCCACTTCCTGGCCCAGGCCGGGGGCAGAGAGGCGATACGCGCAGCGGTCGATACAGGCCCTAGTGCCGCAGATATAACCGCCGATGGGAGCAAGACCGCCGCCGGGATTCTTAATCAGGGAGCCTACGATCATGTCGGCGCCCACATCGGAAGGCTCAATGGTCTCCACAAATTCGCCGTAGCAGTTATCCACCATGCAGACCACATCAGGTTTTATTGCCTTTACAAAAGCAATCAATTCGCCGATCTGCCTCACAGAGAAGGTGGGGCGGGTGGCATAGCCTTTTGAGCGCTGAATGGTGATCAGCTTGGTCTTTTCGTTAATGGCGGCGCGGATACCGTCGTAATCAAATGTGCCGTCCTGGAGAAGATCCACCTGACGGTACGTGACGCCGTACTCTGCCAAAGAACAGGGGCTGGGGCGAATGCCGATGACCTCCTGTAAGGTGTCGTAAGGCAGACCCACGGGGGAGAGTAGCTCGTCACCGGGCAGAAGATTGGCGGACAGGGCAACTGTCAGTGCGTGTGTGCCGCAGGTGATCTGAGGACGCACCAAGGCAGCTTCTGTGTGGAACACATCGGCGTAGACACGCTCTAGGTTATCTCTGCCCACATCGTCGTAGCCATAGCCCGTGGTAGCGGCAAAGCAGGCGGCGGAAACGCGGTTTTTCTGCATAGCCGCAAGGACTTTAGCCTGGTTGTGTTCGGCAATCTGGTCAATTTGAGCAAACCGCTCAGAAAGCTTCTCGATGGCCTTCTCGCCGTAATTGTAAACGGCGGGGGAGATGCCCATCTTATTATATAGACTGATCAATTCATCCATCTTGCTGATCCTCGTTTCTTACATTATCAAAGAGCTTATTGGCGATATCGCTGAGCACCTCCGGGCGGGAAACGATCAGTCCCGTATCCTCATCACCGAGAATTAAAAGCGTATCTCCAGGTCGGATATGAAACAGTTCCCGTGCTTCCTTGGGAATAACGATCTGACCCCGGTCGCCAACTTTTGCGGTGCCAAACACCCGACGGGCATTGCCTTTTCCCAGGATGTGTTTTCCGCCAGCCATTCAATCCCTTCTTTCGTATTTTTCATACTTTTCACACTTCGATAGTATAAACATTTCCGCTTCCGTTGTCAATACGGAAGCGGAAAAATGTCGCTTAATCCCGACGGCGTCTGCCGCCGAACAGAAGGATGAGCCGCAGCAGTTGCGCGAAGGCCACGATGGTGGCAGCCACATAGGTGAGCGCCGCGGCGGTAAGAGTCTTTCTTGCTCCTTTTAACTCCTCGGTTGTTAGAATATCACCTTCACGAATGGCGGTCATGGCCCGGCGGCTGGCGTTAAACTCCACAGGGAGTGTTACAAGCTGGAATACCAGGGACAGGCTGAAGGCAAGAATGCCGATATCAATGAGCGCTTGGGAATGATTTCCAAATGCGGATAATATAACGCCCAGAAGAATAAGGGGCATAGCCAACCTAGAACCGATATTTGTAATAGGAATGATGGCGGCCCGGAGTTTAATGGGGAAGTAGCTGTGGGCGTACTGCACCGCGTGGCCGGCCTCGTGGCAGGCAACACCAATTGCTGCGGTGGAGGTATCGTCATACACGCTATCGGAAAGACGGATCACATTGGTCTTGGGATCGAAATGATCCGTAAGATTTCCGGACACCCGCTCAATACGCACGCCGGTAACACCGTTTGCTGAGAGCACCCTTTGGGCCGCCTGCGCGCCGGTGATCCTGCGGGAGGAGAGCTGCTTGGCATATCGCTTAAAGGTGCTGTTGACATTGGCGCTTGCCCACATGGACAAGATCAAACAGGGAATCAAAATGACAAGATATGTCCAGTCGATCCCGTATCCATACATAAGATAGGGCATAAAATACTCCTTTCGCTTGCGCTTTTTTATATTATATCCCACCTGCAAAAAAATGCAATATTTCACCTGTAGGATTATGGGTTGAATTCTTTACATTTTTGTAAATTTCCTATATAATTAGCGTTGAAAGGATAGGAGGGAATTTATGGAATTTTTGTATTTACTGGAAAAGATCCGCATGCCTGGCCTGAATGAATTCATGGAGATCATTACTCACTTGGGCGCAGAGACAGCGTTTTTGGTGACGGCGCTGATCATTTTTTGGTGCGTCAGCAAGCGCCAGGGATATTATATCCTGTCCGTGGGTTTTGTGGGTACTATTTTCAATCAGTTTTTGAAACTGTGGTTCCGTGTGCCCCGACCCTTTGAGTTGGATCCCAACTTCAAGTGTCTGCCCGCGGCTTATGAGGGCGCTACGGGCTTTAGTTTTCCCAGTGGCCACACCCAGAGCTCTGTGGGTACTTTCGGTGCTATCGCCCACTCTACTAAGAATAAGTGGGTGCGGGGCATTGCTGTCGCCATTGCCGTTTTGGTGCCCTTTTCCCGGATGTATGTGGGTGTCCATACGCCTCAGGATGTGCTGGTGGCAGCGGCCATCGCAGTGGCGCTGATCGTTACCTTTAAACCCATCGTATATGGTAATGATGGAAAGAATATGCCTGTCCTGTTGGCTGCCATGTCCTTACTGGCGGTTGGCTATCTTTTCTTTGTGGAGCTGTATGCGTTCCCCAAGGATGTAAATTATGAGCGGCTGGAATCCGGCATTAAGAGCGCCTATACTTTGTTAGGCGCGCTTTTGGGTATGCTGGTGGTGTATTTTGCCGATGAAAAGTGGTTAAAATTTTCCACAAAGGCAGTGTGGTGGGCCCAGGTTCTGAAAGTCCTTTTGGGTCTTATGGTGGTTTTGGCCGTAAAGGAAGGGCTGAGAGCACCTCTGAATTTCCTGTTTGCGGAGAAGATCGGCCGTTTGGTGCGCTACTTCCTGGTGGTTGTCGTTGCCGGCGTTCTGTGGCCCCTGTCCTTTAAATTCTTTGGAAAGCTTGGACGTAAGGAGTAATCTATGGGAATCGCCCTGTGTGTTGCAATTTTGCTGTTTCTAGTGCTGGTCGTTGGCGGCTGGTTCGTGTTTTACAAGGCCTGCGTCCGATGGAAAGAAATGCCCTGGCTCATACAGGAAGAAATTGAAAAAACAAAGTATAAAAAGTATTCTGCGCTGATCCGTCGTTCCCATGATTGGCTTTGCGATCATCTTGCCCAGGATGTGTACACCCGAAGCCGGGATGGACTAAAACTGCATGCTCTGTGGGTCCCGGTAAAGAACGCCAGGGGAACGGTTCTCTTTGCCCATGGCTATCGCAGTACCTACCTGGTGGATTTCGGCGGTGCTATGGACCTGTACCACAGACTAGGCTTTAATCTTCTGATCCCCGACCAACGGGCCCACGGAAAAAGTGAAGGAAGGTATATCACATTCGGCGTCAAAGAAAGCGAAGATATGCTCTGCTGGCTGGAGTATCATAACAGCCATTTTGCAAATCATCCCGTGCTGCTGAGCGGTATGTCAATGGGTGCGTCTACCATGATGTTTTTGGCAGACCAAGCACTTCCCTCAAACGCCCGGGGGATTATTGTGGATTGCGGTTTTTCTTCCCCCTATGCCATTTTGGATTCTGTGTTTCGGTCTGTGACCCATCTGCCCGGATGGCTGTGCCTTTGGGCCACCAATATCTTTACAAATATCTTTGCCGGTTTCGACCTGCGGGAAAAAGACAGCAGAAAGACCTTAGCCCAAAACCGCCTGCCCATCATCATGGTGCACGGAAAAGACGACGATTTTGTACCATGTCTCATGACCGAGGAGGCCTACGGCCTTTGTACCGGTGAAAAACAGCAGCTTCTTGTGGAAGGCGCAGGTCACGGACTGAGCTTTCTTACGGAGAAAGAAAAGTATGTGGCAACAGTCAATGCCTTTATAGAGAAATATTTTAAGGAATGAGGATACTGCTATGGATGCAATTCGTGTAAAAAGAGTGAGAGAAAATGCGATTCTCCCCACATACGGCTCTGCGGGCGCTGCCGGTGCTGACCTGTATGCCTGCTTGGAAGAGGAGATTGTGATTGCCCCAGGTCAGTCGGCCTTTGTGCCCACGGGCCTGTCCATGGAGATCCCTGTGGGATGCGCAGGTCTGATCTACGCCAGAAGCGGCCTTGCCTGCAAGCGCGGTCTGGCCCCTGCCAATAAGGTGGGCGTGGTGGACAGCGACTATCGCGGAGAGTTCATGGTAGTGCTCCATAATCATGGTACTAAAGCGCAGACCGTAGCCCATGGTGAGCGGATCGCCCAACTGGTGATCACTCCGGTGTTTACCCCCGCGTTTTGCGAGGTGGATACACTTACCGATACCCAGCGGGCTGCCGGCGGCTTCGGCTCTACAGGTATATAATAAACGCCCGGTAGAAATACCGGGCGTTTACTACTTAATAGAACAGCAGGTCGGAATAAATGGGATAAGGCCAATCCCGCTTGGGCGTCAGCTTCTCCAGGAAGTCGGCGTCCTTTCTTACGGCTTGCATACCGGGTACAATCACGTCGTTGTAGTAATCCGCGGCGGTCTGGCTGTCGCAGGTGGGAACAGCCTTCAGATCGGAATAAAGCTTTTCCGTCTTTTCGTAGAGACTGTCACATTTTTCAGACAGACGGCCGGAAATGGATTGCTCTGCCAGGGCTTTGACACGGTTGCCAAAAGCATCCCGCTTCTGGTTAGCGCTACCAGCAAGCTCTGCGGAATAGCGGATGGCAGCCGGGAGGATCTGGTGCATTACCATATCCACCATGGTCCGGGCCTCAATGTTGATCAGTTTGTTGTAGGCTTCCAGGTGGATCTCGTGGCGGGCAAGGAATTCCTGCTTTGTAAAGATGCCGCGCTTTGTCACTAAGGCTACATTTTTCTCGTCAATGTAGGCGCGCAGGGCTTTGGGGGTGGTGGAGAGGTTGCTCAGACCCCGTCTTTCAGCCTCTTCCTGCCACTGCTGGGAATAACCATTGCCGTTAAAAATGATCCGCTGATGGTCTGTCAGCGCCTGACAGATCAGTTTCTGCAGCGTAGCATCAAAGTCCTCTGCTCGTTCCAAAATCTCAGCAAACTCGCTTAACTCCTCTGCCATAATGGTGTTCAGAGCAATGTTAGGACCGGCGATGGACTGGGAGGAGCCCAGCATACGGAATTCAAACTTGTTACCGGTAAAGGCTACAGGGGAGGTGCGGTTTCTGTCGGTGGTGTCCTTGGGGATGGCAGGCATGGCATCCACACCGATACGCAGCAGACTGCTTTCAGGATCGTTGTAGTTGGTGCCGTTGATGATTGACTCCACCACAGCGCTCAGTTCGTCGCCCAAGAAAATGGAGATGATAGCCGGGGGCGCTTCATGGGCGCCTAAGCGGTGGTCGTTACCCGCAGAGGCAACGGAGCAGCGCAGGAAGTCCTGGTACTCATCAATGCCTTTGATAAAGGCAGCCAGGAACAGTAAAAACTGGGCATTCTCCCTGGGGGTATCGCCGGGCTTGAAGAGGTTTTCTCCGGTGTCCGTACACAGGGACCAGTTGTTGTGCTTGCCGGAGCCGTTGACGCCCGCAAAGGGTTTTTCGTGGAGCAGACACACAAGATCGTGCTTGGCGGCACATTTTTTCATCACCATCATGATGATCTGGTTGGCGTCGCAGGCGTTACTGGCATCGGAGAAGATGGGAGCCAGCTCATGCTGGCAGGGGGCACCTTCGTTGTGTTTAGTCTTGGAAAGAACACCCAAACGCCAAAGCTGCTCATCCAGGTCTTTCATGAAGTTGGAGACGCGGGTACGGATGGTGCCGAAGTAGTGGTCGTCCAACTCCTGACCCTTGGGAGGTGCAGCGCCAAAGAGGGTGCGACCTGTCAGCCGCAGGTCTTCCCGCTGTGCGTACATATTCTTGGGAATTAGGAAATACTCCTGCTCAGCACCCACAGATACCTGGACTCTCTGGGTCTTCTCATCGCCGAACAGACGCAGAATGCGCACAGCCTCCCGGGAAACTTCCTCGATAGAGCGAAGCAAAGGAGTCTTCTTGTCCAGAGCATCACCGGTGTAGGAGAAGAAGCAGGTGGGGATGTAGAGACTACCGTCCTTCACAAATGCAAAGGAAGCGGGATCCCATGCCGTATAACCGCGGGCCTCAAAGGTGGCGCGCAGACCGCCGGAAGGGAAGGAGGATGCATCGGGCTCACCGCGAACAAGTTCTTTGCCGGAGAACTCCATGATGACTTTGCCGTTGCCGGCAGGGGTAATAAAGGAATCGTGTTTTTCTGCGGTAATGCCGGTCATGGGCTGGAACCAGTGGGTGTAGTGGGTAGCACCCCGCTCAATGGCCCACTGCTTCATGGCTTCCGCGATCTCGTTGGCCACCTGCAGATTCAGAGGTTTTACAGCCAAAACGCAGTCCTTCCATGCGTGAAAGGCTGTATCAGACAAACGCTCCTTCATGGTGGACTCATTAAATACATCACTGCCGAATATTGCGGGAACATTCAATAATTCGATCATATTCCGGATCCTTTCCAAGCAGACTTTCTAATTTCTCACATACAAATTTTATGACAGCGGACCAAAAAAAGCAAGATAAATTATAGATAAAAAATCTTTCCAACTTGCATCTCCACAGGGCAAATCAAACAAATATCAAAGTATATGAAATCTGGGATAATTTGACTTGCATTTTCCGGGGGCAGGAGCTATAATAACTCTAACTTTTGAATGTTGAAAGGGTGTAGTTATGCATAAGTATATTGACATGACCGCAGCGCAGCTGGAGCAGGAATACCAGGGAGTCCTGCAGCACTATGAGGATTGCAAGGCGAAGAATTTGAAACTGAACATGGCCCGCGGCAAGCCTTCCAAGCTGCAGTTGGATGCCGTCAGCGATATTCTGGATTTAATGAAGACCCCCGAAGAGTGTGTAGCTGACGGTATCGATGCCCGTAACTATGGTGAGCTTACCGGCCTGCCCTGCGCCAAGGAATATTGGGCAGATGTACTAGACTGCAAGCCTTCTCAGATCTTTATCGGCGGTACATCCAGTCTGAACTTTATGTTTGATGTGATCTCCCGGGCATACAGCCACGGCCTTCTCCACAGCCAGCGTCCCTGGTGCAAGGAAGAGGTGGTAAAGTTCCTGTGTCCCAGCCCCGGCTATGACCGTCACTTTAAGATCACCGAATTCTTTGGTGCGGAACTGATCACTGTTCCTATGACCGCAGAAGGTCCCGATATGAATGTGGTGGAGGAGCTGGTGATGGATCCCCAGGTCAAGGGTATTTGGTGCGTGCCCAAGTATTCCAACCCCGACGGCATCATTTACTCCCAGGAGACGATCAGCCGCTTTGCCAACTTGAAGCCCGCCGCTCCCGACTTTGCCATCATGTGGGATAATGCCTACTGTATTCATGAGTTTGAAGGAGAGTATGTGCCCTTCCCGGATATCATCTCCCTGTGTGCGGAAGCCGGCAATCCCGATATGGTCTACGAATTTGCTTCCACCTCCAAGGTGACTTTTGCCGGAGCAGGCTTCTCCGCGATGGCAACTTCTGAGGCAAATATCGCATACTTTTCCAAACTGTTTGCCATCCAGATGATCTCCCAGGATAAGATCAATCAGATCCGCCATGTGCGTTATCTGAAGAATAAGGCCCATACTGTGGAGATTATGAAGCGCCATGCCCAGCTTTTGGGACCCAAGTTCCGGGTTGTGGCAGACTTCTTGGATCGTGAGATCAAGCCTTTGGGTTTTGCCAGCTGGAATACTCCCAAAGGCGGCTATTTCGTCAGTTTTAATGCTATGCCAGGCACTGCCAAGCGCGCTTTGGCCCTGTGCAAGGAAGCAGGCGTAGAAATGACCCCCGCCGGCGCAACCTATCCCTATGGCAACGATCCTGCTGACAGCAATATCCGCATCGCGCCCAGCCTTCCTCCGGTTTCTGAGTTGGAGCAGGCTATGGACGTGTTCTGTACCTGCATCAAGCTGGCTGCACTGGAGAAGCTTCTGAATAAGTAACGAAAAATCCCACCGAAAATTCGGTGGGATTTTATTATGCATGGACAGAGAAGGAAACCTTGGGATCATGGAATTCCTTTAGCCGCTGGTTGTAGGCATCCATGGCGGTTTCACGGTAGGCGGCAGTTGCCCGCACGCCGGCAAGACCTATGAAATACTCGCAGAACAGGGGATTGAGGGGGAGGATAGGACCAATGATCTGGGTGCAGATCAGATTGTTCTTCCGCATGCCCTCCAGCTTGCTGTCTTTGTTGATACCTTCACCACGGAGGCACTTTACAAAGTAGTTTTCAGAGTTGTTGCCGTAGAGGAAGCTGAACTGGGAGCGAAAACCCACAATCTCCATGCCTTCAAATTCGCCCAAGACCATGCCGTTAAATCGCTGAAACAGGTCGATTTTTACTGTCAGATCAAAGATGCCCAGACCGGTAACTTTGATCTTCTCTGTGACATAGTCGATTTCTTTGGCAAAGATCTCGCCGGCGTTGCCGGTTGCAAGGATGGGGGTTCCTGCATCAATCAACTCCAAGATGCGGTCTTTGTAAGGTATGAGTTTTTCGATGACCCGACGCTGGGTAGCCTCGCTCATGCAGCCGATGTAGATGAGGTCCGGCGTATTTTTTGCGAAGTAGGGGGTATCACAAAGTCGTGTGAATACAAACTCCGCATCGGGTAATGTTGCCTGGAGGTAGGTGGCATTTTGACTGTCGCCGTACAGGCCGCATACTTCCTGGAACAGAATTTCAACGACCATCACTGCACCTCCGTTCCCAGCTTCATCAGCTTGTCTTTTACAATGAGGGATTCCTTCACCATATAAGGACCGTAGAGCACATAAATGTCCTTAGACAGATCGGTGTCCAAAATGTCGGCGCCAGCTTTAGAATCCATGACGGTGCGGATCTTAGACACGTCCACACCGGCGATTTGGGCGCGGAGAAGCTGATCCTTGCAACGAGGACCGGAGAAGATGATCTGATTGATGCCGGGATCCTTCAGATAGTCGTAGTTGGCGTCAAAGAACCAACATGGACTCTCAGAATCCTCGAAATTGTCTCCAATAAAGATAATTGCTTTTTTGTCTCCGGGACACTTGGATACATAGCTAAAGCAACGGGCGGAGGCTGTGGGATTCTGTCCCTTGGACAGCTGCATAGTGATCGTCAAAGGACCGGCTTGCAGTTTATCAAAGCGGGTCTTGACGATTTTTGTGGTCTTGAAACCTTGGCTGATCTGCTCATAACTGAGGCCCAGCTCTGTCAGTAGCGCGATAATGCCGCAGAAATTATAGAGATTGACGATATTGTCGTTGATAAGATGATAGACTTCTTCTTTGCCGTGATGGCAAACAGTGAAGGTATCGTTCTCACGGTCAATGGTGGTAATCACATAGTCAGGGGTGGGAGATGCAAAGTCGCAGCCGGTGCAGTGCATCCTACCGATGTGGTTGTAGCGGATATACTCCGCTTCCAGCATGCCATCGCACTTGGGGCAATAGACGACATCCTGCAGGTAAGCAGGTGCTTCTTCATGTGTCTTATCCACATCTAAGCCGAAATATGTGCGGTCCTTATTTTCCGGGGCCAGGCAAGCGCAGGCCATATCATCGGCGTTGAAAATGACTTTGGTGGAGTGGGGGAGTGCGGTGTTAATGATGAAGCTAATAAACTCCGTATGGGCGTTTCTTGCCAGGGAGTCCCGCATAATGTTGTTGCAGATGAGGTAATCCGGCTTGATATAGGGGTAGATCCGCAGAGAACTGCGCTCATCCACCTCCAAAACGGCGATCTGCTTTTTGGGCTTTCCGGTAAAGGTGGAGTCCTCCAAAAGAGCATTGCAAACGCCAGCCTGCACATTGGAGCCAAGGCTGTTGTTGGTCACAGTGATGCCGTTTTTGGTAAGCATTTCGTTAATGAGATTGCTGACGGTAGTCTTGCCATTGGTGCCCGTAACAGCGATCACGGTTTTGGGAGGAGTCAGCTTGCCCATGAAATCCTTATCGATGGTAAGAGCAATCTTTCCCGGAAGATACGTGGCATTTCGGCCCAGGAGTTTCAGACCGATTAGCGCCAGCTTGCCGGCAAACATAGCAATGTAAAAACGAATTTTCTTCATAGTATCTATCATCCTGTTGCGTATGATATATTTATGTGCAATATTTGTTTCAATATAGCATAATTACCCGTGAAAATCAACCCAAGGACAGCGCATAAAAAAGAGGAGAGCAGATGCTCTCCTCTTTTTTGGTGCGAGAGATGGGACTCGAACCCACACGGCGAAACCACACGCACCTCAAACGTGCTTGTCTACCATTCCAACACTCTCGCAAACTCCCGTGTATTATAACCCTCGAATCCGGTTTTGTCAATATGTTTTTGCCCCTTTGTATCACCTTAATGTTGCAAATAATACGCCCTTTTGTTATAATATTCTAAATGCTTGGAGGTGAGGTCGTGGCACGGTTTTTTGTTGCACCCGAGGAAATGCACCCGGAGTTTATGATCTTAACAGGGGAGAATGCAGACCATGCAAAGGTCCTGCGGCTCAAGGCCGGAGAAGAGGTAACGGTCTGTGATGGCCTGGGCAGGGAGGCTGTCTGCGTGGTCAGCGATGTGAGCCAGGGACAGATCAGCCTTGTTGTGAGGAAGACAACGGACTCTACGACCGAGCCGAAGGTGAAAGCCAGCGTTTATATGGCATTCTCCAAAGGCGACAAGCTGGAACATGTGATCCAGAAAGCCACAGAATTGGGCGCTTATGAGATTGTGGCGTTTCCCTCTGCCCGGTGTGTGTCCAGACCTGATGACAAGAGCCTCAAAAAGAAATTGGAACGCTGGCAGAAAATCGCCGCCTCCGCAGCGGAACAGTCCGGCCGCGGTGTGATTCCTGCGGTATCTGTGATGAGTAGCTATAAAGCTGCTGTGGAGCGAGCCTGCACGGCTGATAAGGCTATCCTATTCTATGAAAATGAAAGGGCCAACACCTTAAAGGCAACCCTGTCCGCAGCCCCCTATTCTACCGTCAGCCTGCTCACAGGCCCGGAAGGTGGCTTGGAGACCGG
>JAZRZT010000015.1:0-13429 GCA_045601475.1 Faecousia sp. | reverse complement strand
TGTCAGGTACTTGACTGTACTTAATAAATGGACGTCCCAGTTATATGCTCTGAAGACGATTCTGCCTTCTGTTTCCACGCCGTCTACCAGAATCGTACCGGTCGCGCTGGTCCAGTTTGTGTAGTTGCCGGCAGTGGTCCCCTTTGAGCCAATCCAGCTTGTTTCTGCCAATGCCGCCGAAGTGGCCTCAGACACCTTATAGGCATAGCCATTCCAATCGGTGGCAGTACCGGTCGTACCGTTATATGCTCCCAGTTCCACAGTAACCGCTTCATTTGTGGACTCTGCCGCGGCAGGCACGACGGCGAAAGACAACAGCATTGCCATCGCCAGTGCCAACGACACCAAAGATTTCATAGTTTTCATATCACCATCTACCCCTTTTTATGAAATGATTTTCCGCATGATCTCTCATTCATGCGAATATTCGTCGATTCATCCTACAACTTAAATTGCGACAATTATATCAACATTTGATATTATGATATCAATAAATACATTTTAATACTACCATCCTAATTTTCCCTTGTCAAGAAAAAACTGCATTCCTCCGTCCTACACAACACCGGCAGCCCCCTCTTGCGGTCTGTGTGCCCAAGATTGTTTCTACCCCTTTCCGCGTAGATCTTCCGGAAATCTTGTATCTTGCGGAATCACCCAATCCCGACCCACCTTTACCGCTCCCGGAAGGCGATTCTTCTGATGCAGGTACTGTTTGATCTGCTCGGTACTCTTCCCGTTTTGTTTTCCGTACACCTTTGTGGTAATCAAATTCGTTTCACTTACTGCCGCTTCTGTGTCATCCAACGCAGAAACAACCCTGTCTTTTAAGAGCGCCTCCAGAACACCCTGTAACCATTCGCTGCAAGTGCAGTTCTCTTCCCCCGCCCTCTTTTCCAGCGCGGAAAAGATCTCCACCGGGAGGGCAAACCCAAACAAACCTATTTCCTTATACCTTGCATATCGTGCCAAATAGCGGCGGATCTTTTTCTCATCCTGCCTTGACCTATAATCGATTTGCAGTATGCGTTCGAACCTGCCTGCCATTGGATTGTGCTGTTTGTTAAACAGCGGACAAAGCTCCGCAATTACCGCAACTTCACTTTCGTGCAGAAACATTTCTTCACACTCAAACAGATAAATATGGTCATACGCATAGTTCTTGGAATGGGTCAAGCATCTGGCGTACTGCGCCTTGGACTTGCCGGCATACAGAAAGTACTCCTCCCCTTCGTACATACTCGACAGGATATACACAAAAGAACGGTTTGCGTAATCGCGCATACAGGCGTTAAGCCTGTCCTCCTGAGCATGATAGAACGCCACATATTTTAGATTCGGCGCTACCCTTTGAACCCGCTTTGTCGTCAGTCTTTGAAATGTGATTTTACCCATAAAATAATTCCTCCTCATTTGTCAGTCGACTTATATGTACAGCATAATATAAGTCGACTTATATTTCAATTCGCATTCTGCACAAAATTGTTATAATTTTTATATATAAGTTGACTGATTTTTGCTGATGCAGTATAATGCAAACGAGGTGATAACTATGTCAAGTGAATCCCATCGCAAAGCTGTTGCAAAATTCCAGGCCGCTAAGGCAAGAGTCAACGTTTGGATGTCCCCCGAAGGCAAGGAGAAGCTATCCGCGTTTGCTAAAACCACCCCCGAGAAATCCGTACAGAAGTACCTGCTCCGTTTGATAAAAGAGGATTCTGGCATCGATTGCGATTCTAAGGAGTAATCTCTAATACATTAAACACCCAGTCTGCTGATGTGCATCGGCAGACTGGGTGTTACTTTTGGGGTATGTTGTTTAAAAAAAGAAACCGCCTTGTGCAACAGCTTAAAGGCGAAGCCGATTGCGCTTGCGCAACTCCCGCGAAACGGGAGGTCTGTGGGGTCATAGGGGCAACGCCCCTGAAACGGCTCACGGTCATTTTTGTACCGCGAGCCAATGCTTGCTAACCTAAAAAACGTGTATAGCAAACCCGTTTTTCCATTCTTGAATCATCTAAAGTTCTTAATATCTTCAGCCGCTCTGATCATTTCGTCTACTGATTCTAACTGCTTGCGCGACACACCATCTTCAGAAAAAAGATCCTCGTACTTAGGTATACAGTAAAACTCCTCTCCTAATTCCGCTTCAATACGCCAATCCGAAATACGATCCAGGTCAAAGAGCGGAAGTGCACCAACTATGTATGCAAACTCTGTCCGCTTTTGTACAGCGAGCAACCACGGATACCCTTTTATCAAGTACGGTGATTCCCACAGTTCTTCCCCATAATGATGCCCCCGGACATAAGGATAACAGAACTTTAATTTTTCTCCTTCGTGAGATTTCCCATAAACAAGCGCCATCCCATTTCTTTGCTTTGATTCTCTAACATGCTCCAAATACACAAAATAAATGCCGTATTCTTCAGGGAACTGATAGTCTTTTGCTTCTGGGAAAGCATTTAACAACCGCTCAAACCCATATTCCTCATCCTCCTCGGAAAACACAGGTCGCGGCAGTTGTGTGAAAAATTCCTGGAGTAATATATTCTGGAGCATTGCAGCTTCGACACGAGCCGGCCACAATTCTGAGCCTTTTTTCTCCTCCAGCTGTTTTTGAAGCATCTGAATTTTTTCATCCTTGCGGGTAACTACATCATCTGCTATTTCTAAACGTTTCTGCAGATCCCGTTCCAGCAAATTATTTGATGTTGCCCCTGCTGTTTCTACCAAAACGGAAAGTCCTTGGCTCTGCGTAAGCCCCTTCTCCTTGCAAAATTCCCGGAATGCGTTGGACACCGCCCATGTGGTACGAATGTTCAGCACATCTTCCGCCGCTTCCGCAGCATACTTCTGTGCAGCACTTTTCTTGTTTCTTGCTGCCTTCCGGCAGGTTACTCTTTTAACGTCAACCCCGCGCATCAGTTTGTCGAAATTGATGTCCCACGATCGAACACTGCGTCTGAACTCCCTGCTCCCTATCAGGGTCACCGCCTTCAACTGACTGGCTATGACCTTATAACCATTTTGCAAAAAAACTTCCTCCCACTTCCCCAAAAAAGCGTAGGCAGTTTCTCGCGAAACATAACCGATTTCCCATACCAGCATTTCCGGTTTCGCCTGGGGATTCTCATGAGAAAAAAGCTCTTTTGTACACGGAACTTGTCCGTGCCAGTGTTTGCGCAGGACTGCTCCAAAATCGCGAGCGAAACTAATATCCATATACACTTTCTGCTGTTCCTTCAACAAAAGGAACAGAATACTATAGTCTCTATCCTCTTTCTTTTTCTTTCTCATTTCTCTCCCCTCCCCTCGCACAGTTTCTCAAAATTTCGTTCCTGTTCAAAAAGCCAATCCACAAACGCTTTGTAATCTTCAGTGGTTTTAATTTTCTTCTTTCGCTGGACAGCCGCTGAGCAGAACGACCTCAAACCAGCTTCGACCTGTTCCATCCGCATCTGTGAAATACCCTCTGTTTTTCGCAAACTCTTCAGCCGACTGTGCATGCGCTGATATGCGTTTCTATAATCTAAATCGTACTTATTCTCTCTTGCCCGGGCATCGAACTCCCGTTTATTTTGGCGACTCTTTTCTTTTCTGCAATCTTCGCTGCACAGACTATAGTGCTTGCTGGGCGCCAAAAAAATCCTGCCGCAGTTATCACACTTACAAAAACAAAGCCCCCAATCCCGCAAATGATTCAAATAGTACCAAATCGCAGGAACAAAGGAGTCCTCAACGATCAGATACTCTGCATTCCTCCGTTTTCCTGGATACCAAACACGAGCCTGGGTATCTTTTTCGTCACCATTGATCCTGGTGTATTGCTCCATTCTCTCCATTACCTGATCGACGGAATAATTCTTTTCCTCTCCCCATAGGATTTTCTTAAAGGATCTGGTAAGTGCCATGGCTCGGCATTCAAACTGATTACTGCTCTTTTCCGCACCCAATACGGTGCGGTTCTCTCCGTACCATCTGCGGCACTGGTAAGCGGCAAACATACATATCGGATCATGGGATTTTTCTTTTTCCTGCAAGAATTCCCACGCAGATACCTCATATTCTCTGCGTCCCTGTGTCGAGGTGAGCGCTTTTTTAAGTGGAAATATCACTTCCGCATTCCAGTCTTTGTCCAGCTGTTTCTCATGACTGAAAAGAAGTTCGCCCAACGGCCGTTCCATATCATACAGAACATCACTATCGTGTCCTTCCAAGCGCCTGCGCACATGATGTTCCTCTCCAATGACTATTCTCTCACGCCCACGTGCTTTGTCTATTGTCAGCGCCAAAATGACCGGTGTTTTATTTGTAATGCCATCCATTGAATTCATCATCCCCTCGTATTTATTGTAATTTCATTTATCCGTTCTATTGTTACACTCATAATACCTATAAATTGTAGACTTGTCAATTTGTTTACTTTATGATTAGTTTGTAAGTAATCTCATTCTATACAAACGGGGGTGAGTGTGTTGCGTAGGCATGGGCAAGTAAATGTCATTATGTATTTTCCGACATCAGAAAAAGGCAAAAACGAATTGGCACGGCACGTTTCCGATGTCCATGCCAGTGCAGTCAATCAGCGACTGAAATCGTTGGACTGCCCAACACAACAAAAACTCGATCTTTTAGATGCGGTTATTAAAACCGCAAAGAAAAGAAGCAGAGAATAGACCTAACCATTCGGTCTGTTCTCTGCTTCTTATTTATTTGCCTTCTAACCTTTTTGCTGCCGCTTCCACAGACTCCAAAAAAGCCTGCTCAACCGATGTCAGCTCACCACAATGAATACGCTTGTATTTCTGGTATTCCTCTTTTGCTCTTTGCTCTGCCAATGCATGAGATACCGTACCCGCATTCTGAAGCACCTCACTGTCCGTCATCCGTAAATAGTCATCCAGTCGCGCAATCCAGTCCTTCATGTACATGGGTTTCTTACGCATAGCCTGCAATTCAGCCAAATCCAAATACGCCGACACTAAACGGTTCAGTGTTGCCAGTTCATTCTCGTTCAAATAGTTCTTTGCCGTTTTCGCTTCAGTCAACGTAGGCCGTTTACCCTTGATTACTGTCATACCCATCATGGGGAGCAGTGCATTGGCTCGTCCACTGACCAACTCTGCAGCAGTCATACCCGTGGCTGCGTAGAGCATCTTATTTTGTACGGTCTTGAAAAACAGAACACTTTCCTCAGCACTGGCAGAATAATCCACACTGGTAGCATAAATGTCCAATACCTTTCGCCAAAAAACCTTCTCCGAAGAACGAATATCCCGGATTCTTTCAAGCAGTTCATCAAAGTAATTGCCACCGCTGGATTTCTTCAGCAGATCATCGTTCATGGCAAAGCCTTTAATCATATACTCTTTCAGAATCGCATTCGCCCAAATACGAAACTGAGTGCCACGCAGGGACTTGACGCGATAACCCACCGAGATAATTACATCCAGATTATAGTGGGTAATGCTTCTGGTAATCTCTCTATCGCCTTCCATTTGAACTGTTGCAAAATTTGCAACAGTTGCTTCTTCCGGCAATTCTCCTTCTGCAAATACATTTTTGATGTGCCTGGAAATCGTAGACTTGTCCCGCTGGAATAGTTCAGCCATCTGATCCAACGAAAGCCAGACTGTTTCATTCTCCATGTGAACATCAATCTTGGTTTTCCCGTCTTCTGTTTGATAAATAATCAAATTGGTATTGTTCTCTCCCATTGTATTACCCCCACCGCTAATTCGTTTGTTTGTTCTAATTATAACATGGTTTAATGGAAAAATCTATATTTTTTATAGAATAGAAATCATGCTCTCCCCTTAAAGTACCTCTCCCAGCACTTTAGGCTAACGACCTTCCTTTCACTTTCCCACGCCTGCAAACTGCGGATTGGAATCCCCATTTCTCTTGCAAACATTTTCTTACCCATTCCGTAGGACTCCCGATAGCGCCGAATACGATTGGCTTGTCCATCGTAGAGAAACCGGTTAAACTCATCCAGAAAATCTGTCACCGGCACGTCGTAGAACTGCGCCAGCCGTTCTGCCGTTTCTTTTGGAATACGCTGGGTAACACCTTCCTCAATCGCTTTGTACACATTATGGGGCATCCCTACCTTATCCGCGACCTCCGCCTGCCTCAGACCTTTGCTATGTCTGCACCAACGAAGCCTGTCCGGCACATTTTGGATCTCGTCATATCTGCGATACTGCCGGTTGACCCCCCAAGCTCTTTCGAGAGGTGCACAACAAAAAACTATGCAGAAATAGCGGCGCATACCTCACTTGAGAATTCTGCGTCTGGGCAAGGACATACAAATCACCGGAAAGGCGGTCCAAAACGTGCCACGCAGACCGTCTCAAGCCATGGAGCGCACGCTGCCGGCTTTTAAAGTCGCTGGTGTGAGGGTAGCATTTTCTACGCAACGGGCAGCATAGGTGGCAAGTCGGGCGCCCTTGGAGCTGTCAAAGGTTTCTATGCCCTTAATAAGGCCGATGGTGCCGATGGAAATGAGATCCTCCTGATCCGCCGTCTGAGCGTAATACTTTTTCATAATATGGGCCACCAAACGCAGGTTGCGTTCAATGAGCACATTCCGGGCCGTCAGATCCCCTTTGGCCGCCAGGACCAGGTAGTGCTGTTCCTCCTGGGCGGTAAGGGGCTTGGGGAAACTGCCGGTCTGCAACTGCAGGGCGTAGAGCAATCCGCTGAGCATAAGCCATACAGCGGCGATCATACAATCACCTCCACTGCTACCCTATTCACGCCTGCCAGTCCACTTTCCCCGGACCTCTTGACGGGACTTGTCGGATTTGCTATGATGGGAGCATGTTTTTTAGGTGGTGATTCCATGAAAAAAGATGGTCTGATGATCGCAGTTTCCATGGCGATCTTCGGCACGGTGGGCGCTTTTAAGCGGTTTATCCCGGTGTCCGCGGGAGAACTGGCCCTGTACCGGGCGGTGTTGGCAACTGTGGTTATCAGTTTGGTGCTCTTACTGCTCAAAAAACCGATTCCCTTCGGGCGAATCAAAAAGCAGCTGCCATTGCTGTTTGTCTCCGGCGCTGCCATGGGCATCAACTGGATCCTACTATTTAAGGCCTATGAGTACACCACCGTTTCCGCTGCGACCCTCAGCTACTACTTCGCCCCGGTGATCGTGACGGTGCTGTGCCCCGTTTTGTTTAAGGAAAAGATGACGGCAAAGCAGATCCTGTGCTTCGTGGTATCCACCGCAGGTCTGGTGCTGATCACCGGCCTGGAGGGCGGCGCAGGTAGCCACCTTACCGGCATTCTCTTCGGTCTTTCGGCGGCGGTGTTTTACGCGTCCGTCGTACTTCTGAACAAGTTTATTCAAAATGTGGACGGTCTTCACAGAACCCTTTTGCAGTTCATCGCGGCTATCATCGTGCTGGTGCCCTATGTGGCCCTTACCGGCGGCACACACTTGGAGGGCATGCCCACCTCCGGCTGGATCAATCTTCTCATTGTGGGCATCGTCCACACCGGTCTTTGCTACTGTTTGTACTTCTCCGCCCTGCGCACTGTGCCAGGCCAGAAAGCGGCCATCTTAAGCTACATTGATCCCCTGGTGGCAGTACTGGTTTCCGTCACCTTCCTCCACGAGCCTATGGGTCTTACCCAATGGATCGGCGGCGCAATGATCTTAGGCGCTACCCTTTACAACGAGATCAGCATCCATAAATAACAAAAAGAGCATCTTCTTACGAAGATGCTCTTTTTTATTGTAGCAAATTAGCCAGCCACGGTGACGGAGGTCAGGTGGGGCTGTGCACCGTTGTACCAGTACAGGAAGCCTTCCACATCGATCTTGTCGCCGATCTTCAGGCCCTCAACTGCCTTGTAGACATCGGAATCGGAACCGGTGCCGTTCATGTAGGCATTGACGGTAAAGGTGTAGGTGTTCTCACCCAGGGAGACATTGAAGTACAGGTCATCGCCCTGTTCGCCGGAGCCGTCCCACTTGTACAGGTAAGCAACGTCCTCGCCCTCGGCATCCTTGGAAGCAGCAACAGTCAGGCCCTTCACAGCAACCAGCTTGTTCATCTCAGCTTCCAGAGCGTCGGTACCCACGAGCTCGGTGACATCCTTAGCAGTCTCCACAGTGTAGGTGCCTTCCAACACTTCTACCTTGGCGTCGATGATCTCGACTTCGCCGTCCCAAGCAGCCTTGTAGCCGGAAACGCGGACCTTAGCGCCGGGCACGAAAGCAGCAGCTTCGTCCTCGGTGCACTTCACGCCGTAGACGTAGTAAGCGCCGGTCTCATCCTGGCAGTACAGGTGGATCTGGCCATCCCACCAGGACTCGTAAGCCTGGATAGCGGTCTCCACGACAACAGCGGAGTCCATAGCAGCAGCCACGAACTCAGCGTAGGTCATGACGGTCACTTCGTCGGTGTTGTCATCAGCGGGGGTGTTGTCGTCGGCAGGTACATTGTCGCCTGCGGGGGTGTTGTCACCGGCAGGAGGAGTCTCGGTGCCGCCACAGGCAGCCAGAGCCAGAACCATGCAGAGAGCCAACATGAGTGCAATCAGTTTTTTCATTGTGATTACTCCTTTTTTGTAGTGGTTTGTTGAACGAACAAAGCTATTATACATCTTTGTTTTAGAAAATCAACACTTTTTCCGTTTTTTACCGAGATTATCTGTAAAAAACCAAGCTCCGAGACCGACCCAAACCACGCCCAGGGTGCAAAGCAGCGCCTTCGCGCCTGTGGGAAGGGGGCCTAACTGGGCCTTGCCGCCGGCATCTGCGCCGATCTGATCCAGGCGGTACAGGGCCGTGGTGTCGGCATAAAGGGCCTGCAAATAGGCATCGTCCACCGTTTCCTTGCGCCGGGTAGACTTGGTGACGCTTTCGATCAGGTGGCCGGCGGCGTCACGGAGCGATGCCGAGCCGCTGAACACGGGAGTGACGAAGGTCTTGTCGGTGTTGTCAAGAAGCAGCTTGGCCGCGTCCAGCTTGACAGAGTAGTACAGGCTGTTGTCCTCGCCGCTGCGGGAAAGGTAGTCCTGGTATTCGTCGCTTTCCTGGGCTTTGGAGGTCACGGGCAGGTAACCCTCAGTTTGAGAATAGGCGATCTGCACATCGTTGGTGAGCATATACTGGGCAAAGAGCCAGGATGCCAAAACCACCTGGGGGTCTTCCTTATTAAAGACACACATAGAAGGGCCTTGGGAAATCATCTGAGGATTCTGGGGGTCTACTTGGGGGATCATCCGCACCACGGTCTCAAACTCCACCAGCTTGTCCTCGGCGATGTCAACAAGTGGCGCGTCACAGCCCATCCAGGTTGCGCCGGCGGAGGAGTCGATGGCGAAGATACACTGACCGGCGTTTAAGAAGTTGGCGGGGTAGCCGGAGATCTTGAAGGTAGAGAATGCTCCGGCGGCGGTATTGTCCCGCACCGTCTCCAAGAAGTCCTTGGTGGTATCGTTGAAGATGGCGATGTTTCCAAGGGCATTGGAGTAGCCCGCGTCCATCTGCTTCAGATAGGAGATCATCATGTTGTCCGTGGACTTATAGATAAAGGGCAGCAGCACCTTCTGACCGTTTACTTTGTACGTGCCGTCGGCATTCTTTTCCGTGGCGGCCCGGGATACCTCCCAGACAAAATCCCAGGTAAGTACATCGGGCACTTGGTAGCCCAGCTTCTCCACATAGGTCTTGTTTACATAACATGCTTCCGTGGAGCGCATATAGGGCACGGCGTAATGGGCGCCGTCCAGGTAGCACTCGGAAAGGAACTTGGGGATGATTTCCTCCTTGGTGGGGGCATCGAACTTTACCTCGCTGCCGCCCAGTCCGTACTTTTCATGGACAAACAGGTCGTCCAAAGGCACCACGCAATTGTTGCCGGTACGGTAGGTTGCAATGTGGTCGGGATAGGTAATGCACACATTGGGGGTGGTGTCTGTGGCGATGTTGGTGATCACATCGTTATAGAGCCTTCCATAGTCGGTGTAAAGACCCAGCTTCACCTTGATGTTGGGGTACAGCGCCTCAAAGTCGGCAATGGCCTTTTTGTAGATGTTTACCTGGGTGATGTTGGTGTCGTTTTTTGCCCAGAAGGTGATCTCATAATTCCGGGAGGTGTCAAACTCCTCCGGGACGGCGAAGGCCTTCCGCTCCACAGAGCCGTGGCAGCCGGAAAGCAGCATCACAACCAAAAGCAGACAGAGAATCCAACAGGCCCCCTTGTGAAAGGGTGGATTTCCCCGGAAGCGGGGAAAATGTCTGCGGAGCAGACAAAAGGGGCGCGCCCCGGCAGGGGCTGCTAGCGAAGCTGACTGGGGGATTGCAATCCCTCCACCGCTAACGCGGTCCCCCTCCCTTTGACAAGGGAGGCTTTTTTGCAGTTTCTTAAATATCATCCCTTGGTACCTCCTCTTGCCACGCCTGCCATGATCTTCTTTCGGAAGATGAGAAACAGCACGACCAGCGGTACGCAGATGGCCACCACCGCGGCCATCATGGCGGGGATATTCTCTCTGCCGAAGCCGTTTTCCCGCAGTTCCTGGATACCCACGGATACCAGGAAGTAATCCGCTTCATCGGTAACCAGTCTGGGCCACACATAGCTGTTCCAGCACTCGATCACCTTCAAAATGGTGACGGTAACGATGGTGGGACGGCAGATGGGCACCATGACCTTCCACAGGTACTTAAAGTCGGAAGTGCCGTCCACCTTGGCGGCGTAGTACAGCTCATCGGGAATCTGCGAAAAGTTCTCCCGCAAAAGGTAGATGTAGAACACCGAGGTCACAGAGGGCAGAATCAGGCCCGCAAAGGTATTGCGAAGATCCCAACTGGTGACGGTCACGAAGTTGGTGATCACCACCAGTTCGCTGGGGATCATCATCAGCGCTAATACCAGGGTGAACAGGATGTCCTTGCCGGGGAAATTCAGGCGGGAGAAGGCAAAGGCCGCCAGCACCGTGACTGCGAGCATCAGCGCCGTGGTCACCAGGGTGAAGATCACGGTGTTGACGAAGTAGTCCAAAAGGGGCACGGCTGTAAAAGCCATTTTGTAGTTTTCAAAGGTGGGCGACAGAGTAAAAAGCCTGGGGATATACTCGCCGTTATAGGCGCTGTAGGACTTCAGAGATGTCAGGATCATCCAGTAGAAGGGAAACAGCACCAATATGCCCCACAAGGTCAGCAGGACATAGGTCACGGTCTTGGAGGCGGTACTCCCCAGCCGGTTGGGTTTTTTATTCATAAAAGCACCTCGCTTAAGCCTTCCCCTTGAGGGGAAGGGGGACCGCGTGAGCGGTGGATGAGGTGGAAAGGATTTAACACCTCATCAGTCAAAAATCAAAGATTTTTGCCAGCTTCTCCTCAAGGAGAAGCCTTTATGCGTAATGGACATGCTTGCGGCTGACGATCAGATTGATGCAGGTGATGGTCAGCACGATGGCAAAGAGGATCACCGCCGCGGCAGAGGCATAGGAGGGGTAGCCGCCGGAATTGCCGTAGAGCATGTCGTAGACATAGCCCACGATGGTGTTCATCTCCGCGGCGTTGAGGTTGGTGCCAAAGAGGGCCACCGCATCAGAATAAGCCTTAAAAGCGCCGATGAAGCCGGTGATAATGAGATAAAACAGGGTGGGCGAGATCATGGGCACGGTGATCTTCCGAAACACCCGCCACTTGGATGTGCCGTCCACCATGGCGGCGTTGTAGTAGTCCTGCTTCACGGAAGCCAGGGCGGAGGTGAGCACCAGCACCTTAAAGGGCATGACCACCCAAACGGTGTACAGGCACAAAACGAACATCTTCGCCCAGTAGGGGCCGCCGATAAAGTCCACAGGACCTGCTCCAAACCAGCCGATGATCAGATTTGCCAGGCCGTCGGTGTAGGGAGTCTTTTGGAACAAGATCATAAACACCAGACCTACGGCCAAAGTATTGGTCACATAGGGCAGGAAATAGACGGTCTGGAAGAGGTTGCGCAAGGTTTTGATGGAGCTGAGCCCCACGCTGATGGCAAGGGCCAAAACCGTAGATATCGGCACGGTGATCATCACCAAAATAAAGGTGTTTTTCAGCGCCTGCAAAAAGTAGGGGTCGTGGAGCACATAGGAGAAGTTGTAAAGGCCGGTGCCAAAGGAGGTCTGGGACGCGGAGTTGTAGCCCTCTTCCAAGGAGTAGATAAACACATCGACAAGAGGATACACCAAAAACAGACCCAAAAACACCAGTGCCGGGGCTAAGTACAGCCAGGCCTTGTGATTGTTTCTTTCCATATTACACTCCCCGGATCCGCGCGCCGGTTTCCTTGTCAAACAGGAATACCTTATTTTCCTTCAGGTCGAAGCATACCTGCTCCCCTACGCCCCTAGCCGCGTCGGAGTCCACGATGACCCGGAAATGCTCACCGGTAAAGGCGGCGTGGTCGCAAACCAGGGAGGTATCTCTTCCCATGACCTCCACCCGCTGAACATTGCAGGTAAATGCCTTGCCCCCGGGGATGAAGCCCTCGGGGCGGATGGCCACGGTGACCTCCCCATCGGGCGCGCTGACAGACAGAACGGCTTCCTGGCCGATGTACAGCTTGCCGTCCTTAATCGTGCCGTCAAAGACATTGATGGGCGGCGTGCCCAGGAACTTGGCAACAAACAGGTCCGCGGGGTCGTCATAGACCTCCTGGGGCGCGCCCTCCTGGTGCAGCAGGCCATCCTTCATCACAACGATCCGGTCGGAGATGCTCATGGCCTCCTCCTGGTCGTGGGTGACGAACACGGTGGTAATGCCGGTGGCCCGCTGGATGCGGCGGATCTCTTCTCTGGTCTGCAGGCGCAGTCTTGCGTCCAGGTTGGAAAGGGGCTCGTCCAGAAGTAAGATGCGGGGCATCTTCACCAACGCTCTTGCGATGGCAACACGCTGCTGCTGACCGCCGGAAAGCTCGCTGGGCTTGCGGTCCAGAAGTTCACCGATCTGCACCAGATCCGCTGCGGCGGCCACCTGCAGCGTCATCTGCTCTTTGGTCAGCTTATCCTTGCCCTTGAGATTTTCCAGAGGGAAGCGGATATTCTGCTCCACCGTCAGGTGGGGGTACAGGGCATAGTTCTGAAACACCATGCCCACGCCCCGGTTTTGGGCGGGCAGGTCCGTCACATCCTCATCCCCGAAGTACAGCTTACCGGAGGTGGGGGTCAAAAGACCGCACAGAAGATTTAAGGTGGTACTCTTGCCGCAGCCGGAAGGGCCTAAAAGAGCCAACAGCTCGCCGTCGGGGATCTCCAGGCTCACGTGGTCCACCGCGGTGACTCCTGCTTTGTTTTTGCCCCGGCCGGGGAAGGTCTTGGTGAGATCTTGAAGTGTTACTTTCATCGCAATTCCCTCACTTAGAAATAATTACCTTTATTATAATCCCCTTCTTTCCACAATGCAAGACAGAAAAAG
>JAZRZT010000014.1:0-5387 GCA_045601475.1 Faecousia sp. | reverse complement strand
AGGAGATCTGCGAATCTTACGGTCCTAACGGTCTTTTGGGTTATGATTTGGTGGGCGGCAGCGCCGATGTCACCTCCTATACCCAGCTTGCCGCCTTTGTTTGCAACGGCATCCTGTTGGCCGAGACCCGCAAGAATGTGGGCCTTTACGGCCGTTTTGTGACCATGGCCATTCTGGAATGGGCAAAGAGCCAGCAGTTCCGCACCAAGCCGGAGCGCACCAATTGCTGGGTGGCACAAGTGAGCGCCATGCGCCGCCGCCACTGCATGGACACCCGGATGCTGGATGCCCTCTCCCGGCCTGTACTGGGCACACCGGACAAGCCCGTGTTCGTATCCGACACCCCCGGCGCGCTTACCACCGCCGTTGCCATCGGCCTTTGCTACGACCCGGAGAAGATGGGCACAGAACAGCTTGGCCGTCTTGCCACGGAGGCCGCGGCGCTGACCCACGGCGATCCGGTATCCATGATCAGCAATGCGTTTCTTGCTTACAGCATCGCCTATATCCTCCAGGAGCCGGACAAGCATCTGTCCCGCCACTTTGCCGCCGCCTGTGAAGCTGTAACGGAGCAGTTCGGCGAGCGCTATCCCCAGGCCGCAGAAATTGTATGTAACCGGGTAAACTATGCCCTGTCTCTCACCCGGGACCCGGAGCTGACTCCCTTTGCGGCCATGACCCTGTTGGAGTGCACCACCTGTGTGGACTGCCTTGCCGGCGCGGTATATGCCGCCACGGTCCACTCCGGCAACTTCGACGAAGCCATGATCACGTCCGTAAACCACTCCGGCCGCAGCGGCGCTGTGGGCGCGGTCACCGGCGCGATTTTGGGCGCCCGCCTGGGCGCGGAAGCCCTGCCGGAATTTTACCTGGAATCCTTAGAGCCCATCGACACATTGGAAGAATTGGCCAACGACCTTACCGCCGGGCGGCAGGTCAGCCGCATCTTCGATGACAGCTGGGACCAAAAATATGTGCAAGGTATGCCTGTAAATTGACGCTTTTTCTGTACAAAAACGGATTTTTGCTAAAAAAATATCCCTCTTTCTTCGAAAAAGCCCTTGCAAAACAGGAATAAGGGTGCTATAATACAGGCAATCTAGAGTAGACATTACGAAAGAGAGGGGCGCGCCCCTCTCTTTTTTAACTGCTTTTTGAAAGAAGGTGTACCCTATGAAGATCACCGACATCGTTACGGAATTTGCAAAACCCATTGTGGAAGAAAAGGGCTGCCAGCTTTGGGACGTGGAGTACGTCCGGGAGGGCAGCGAGCGGTATCTGCGCCTGTATATCGACAAGGACGGCGGCGTGGATATTGAAGACTGCGAAAAAGTCCACCGGGCAGTAGACCCTGTGCTGGATGAAAAAGACCCCATCGCCGAAAGCTACCACTTTGAGGTCTGCTCCGCCGGTCTGGAACGGGCCCTGAAGCGCCCCTCCGATTTCGCCCGGTTTATGGACAGCCCCATTTTGGTGAAGCTGTCCCGCCCCAGAAACGGTCTGAAGGAGATCCCCGGCATCCTGCGGGGCTACGAAGAGGGCCGTGTTACCGTGGAAGCGGGCAAGGAAACCATTACCTTCGAAAAGTCCGAAGTCGCTTTAGTGCGCCTTCGTGTGGAATTTTAAAAAACAAAATTAACATAGACGCCTTTATAAAAGGCAAAGGAGGACGACATGGCTAGAACAACAAAGAAAAAGCAGGCCGCACCCGCCGTGGATATCGGCGCAGAGATCTTTGCAAGCCTTCGGGAGCTGGAGAAGATCAAGGGTATCCCTGTGGAGTACATGGTGGAGCGTCTGAAGCAGGCGCTGACCAACGCATACCGCAAGGACAGAGAAGACCATCGTGACATCCCCGCCGAAAATGTGGTGGTGGAGCTGAGCGAGCAGGGTCTTTCCATGCACCTGGTGAAGACCGCTGTGGAAGAAGTGGAAGATACCGCTGTGGAGATCCACATTGAAGCCGCAAAGAAGCTGAATCCCAACGTCCAGGTGGGCGACGCCGTGACCATGGATGTGGACATTCAGAAGTTTGGCCGCATTGCCGCCCAGACCGCCAAGCAGGTGGTCATCCAAGGCATCCGCGAGGCAGAGCGCGGCGCTATCTACGAAAGCTACTCCTCCAAGGCCCAGGAGATGCTCACCGGCACGGTGCTGCGCATCGACCCCACCGGCGACATCTTTGTCCGTGTGGGCCAGGGCAACGACCAGTCCGACGCTGTGCTGCGTACCAGCGAGCAGATCCCCGGCGAAGAGTTCGTGCCCGGCGATCTGATCCGTGTTTATGTTTTGGAAGTCCGTCAGGCAACCCGCGGTCCTCTGGTGCAGGTATCCCGTACCCATCCCAACCTGGTCCGCCGCCTGTTTGAGCTGGAGACCCCCGAGATCGCTGACGGTCAGGTGGAGATCCGCAATATCGCCCGTGAGCCCGGCAGCCGCAGCAAGATCGCTGTCCGCGCGGCTATGGAAGGTGTGGATCCCGTGGGCGCCTGCGTCGGCCCCCGTGGCGGCCGTGTTGGCGCTGTTGTGGAAGAGCTCTCCGGCGAAAAGATCGATATCGTTGTTTGGAGCGAAGACCCCTGCGAATATGTCCGTGCTGCTCTGTGCCCCGCCGATGTAATCAGCGTGACCTTGATGCCCGCCATGGGCAAAGCCTGCCAGGTGGTAGTGCCCGACAATCAGCTGAGCCTTGCCATCGGTAAGGAAGGTCAGAACGCCCGTCTGGCTGCCCGCCTCACCGGCTACAAGATCGACATCAAGCCCGAGTCCCAGGCCTCTGTGGTCACCGACGAGGAGTAAATAGAAGGAGGGAGCAGTTATGCAGAAGAAGATCCCCCAACGGCAATGCATGGGCTGCCGGGAGCGGAAAGCGAAAAAAGAGCTGATCCGTGTGGTGCGCGGCACCGACGGCACCGTGAGCTTGGACTTCGGCGGCAAGCAAAACGGCCGCGGCGCGTACCTGTGTCCCGACCCGGAATGCCTGAAGAAGGCGCAAAAAGCCAAGTCTTTGGAACGGAGCCTGGAAGTTCCCATTCCCGAGGAGGTCTACGACCGACTGGCAAAGGAAATGGGGGCACAGCAGAATGGATAAAGCCTTAAATTATATGGCCCTGGCAAGAAAGGCCGGCCGCATCGAGCTGGGCGAAGAGCCAGTCGGTGCTGCCGCAAGAGCCCAGCACGCAAGGCTTGTGGTAGTGGCAAGCGATGCTTCCGACCACACCTGGCGCAGAGCAAAAAGCTTTGTGGCCGGCACCGGTCAGGAATGTATTAAGGTGCCTTTTAGTAAGGATGATCTGGGCATGGCCATCGGCAGATCCAGCCTTGCCATTGCCGCCTTTACCGACCCCGCTTTGGCTCTGGCCTTTGTGAAGGCCCTGCCCCAGCAGGAAAGCTACACCGCTGTGCTGGAAAACCTCTCTAAGCGCACCAAGCGCATCGCCCAGCGCCAGGCGGAGGAAAAGGCCCATCAGCGCAATAAGCGCGCAGGCAAGTCCCATAGGACAGGACATAAGAAGCAGTAATACCGGAGGTGCTTAAATGAGTATCAAGTATCGTTTGAAAGAAGTGGCCGCTGACTTTGGCATGACCACCAAAGAGATCAGCGCGATCATGGAGAAGTTTTTTGAAAAGCCCAAGTCCAACACCCAGGTGCTCACGGAAGATGAGCTGAATGTGGTTTTTGACTATATTACCCAGCAGAATCAGATCTCCTCTTTGGAGGTAGTCTTTGCTGTGCAGCCCGCACCTAAGAAGGCTGAGCCCAAGAAGGAAGAAAAGCCCACCACTGCCCCCAAGGCAGAGCAGGCCGCTGTCAAGGCTGAAGCCCCCAAGAAGGAAGAGAAGCCCGCAAAGCCCCAGGAGCCCGAGCGCAAGAGAGAGCGCCGTGTTGTTGACACCTCTGCCGTGCAGGTGAATACCCGCCGCTTTGACGATGTGGACAACCTGGTCAGTGAGCGTGTGCAGAACTACCAGGGCGGTAAGCAGAAGTTCGGCAAGAAGGGTCAGCAGCAGAACAAGCGCGACAATAAATTCAAGGGCAACAAGGCCAGAAACGAGGAGCAGGAGAAGCTGCGCCGCCTGCAGATGGAAGTGGCCCGCAAGGCTCCCGTTACCGTGAAGATCCCCGACGAGATCACCGTTGGCGAACTGGCCAGCCGCATGAAGAAGACTGCCGGCGAGGTTATTAAGTGCCTGATGAAAAACGGCGTCATTGCCGCCATCAACCAGACTATCGACTACGATACCGCAGAATTTGTGGCAGTGGAATTAGGCTGCAAGGTGGAAAAGGAGATCACCGTCACCATCGAAGAGAGAATCATCGACGACCATGTGGATACCGCCGAAGAGCTGGTCACCCGCGCTCCCGTCGTTGTTGTCATGGGTCACGTTGACCACGGCAAGACCTCTACCCTGGACGCCATCCGCAAGACCTCCGTCACCGCAGGAGAAGCCGGCGGCATCACCCAGCACATCGGCGCTTACACCGTGGATGTAAACGGCCAGATGATCACCTTCCTGGATACCCCCGGCCACGCCGCCTTTACCTCTATGCGTGCCCGCGGCGCCAAGTCCACCGATATCGCCATCCTGGTGGTTGCTGCCGATGACGGCATCATGCCCCAGACCATTGAATCTATCAACCATGCCAAGGCCGCTGAAGTGCCCATCATCGTTGCCATCAACAAGATGGATAAGCCCGAGGCCAACCCCGACCGCATTAAGCAGCAGCTGACCGAGCATGAGCTGATCCCCGAAGAGTGGGGCGGCGATACCATCATCGTGCCCATCTCCGCCAAGACCGGCATGGGTCTTGAGGAGCTGTTGGAGATGGTTCTGCTCACCGCCGAGGTGCAGGAGCTGAAGGCCAACCCCAACCGCCGTGCCAAGGGTACGGTTATCGAAGCTCGCCTGGACAAGAACCGCGGTCCTATCGCGACCCTCTTGGTCCAGAACGGTACTTTGAACCAGGGCGATATCGTCATCGCCGGTACCGCCGTGGGCCGTGTCCGTGTCATGACCAACGACAAGGGCCGCACCGTGAAGACCGCAGGCCCCTCTGTGCCTGTTGAGATCACCGGCTTGGCAGAAGTCCCCGCTCCTGGCGACGAGTTCAACGCCGTTACCGACGAGCGTATGGCCCGTGAGCTGGTGGAGCAGCGGAAGCAGGCTGCCAAGGACGCCGCCGCCAACGCGCTGCAGAAGGTCACTTTGGACAATCTGTTTGCCCGTATGCAGGAAGGCGAGATGAAGGAACTGCCTCTGATCGTCAAGGCTGACGTGCAGGGCTCTGCGGAAGCTGTGAAGGCATCTTTGGAGAAGATCTCCAACGAGGAAGTCCGTGTCCGCGTTATCCACACCGGCGTCGGCGCCATCAATGAAAGTGATAT
>JAZRZT010000013.1:0-11801 GCA_045601475.1 Faecousia sp. | reverse complement strand
ATCTGGTGTGTTTCCTTTATCTTCTGCGGCATTATGATTGCCTGCTTTTTGGGAATGCTTTGGCCTGCAGTGGGAAGCGCTGTGGCTTGGGTCGTCAGTTGGGCCATGCGCTATGTAATGGTCACGGCAAAGGTCATCTCCGCAATACCTTTTGCCGCGGTGTACACCGAAAGCGTCTACATCGTGGTGTGGCTGGTGTTTGCGTATATCCTTTTGGCGGTATTTCTTCTTGTGAGAAAACGTCCTTTTGTGATGGTCGGGTGTGTGATGCTTAGCCTGTGTTTAGCGGTGTTGCTGTCTTGGCTGGAGCCCAAGCTTGATGATATTCGTGTGATTGTTTTAGATGTTGGTCAGGGGCAATGTATCTTAGTACAAACGGATGGGCGGTATTATATGGTGGATTGCGGCGGTGATACGGACACGATTGCCGCAGATACTGCCGCAAGACACCTGCTGTCGCAGGGAATCACATCCTTGGACGGTCTCATTCTGACCCACTATGACCAAGACCATGCAGGCGGTGTGGAGAATCTCATGACCCGCATCCGTGTGGACGCGCTGTACCTCCCGGACACGGAGGCGAATCATCCCACCCGTGAGAGACTTTCTGAATCAGAGAATGTGCAGTGGGTACAAAGTGACACTGTCGTTACCGATGGAAAGCTGAAGATCAGTCTGTTTGCCGGTCGGGATTTGAAAGATGCCAATGAAACCGGTCTGTGCATCTTGTTTCAGAGGGAAAACTGTGATATACTGATAACCGGCGACAGGAGCATAGCAGGGGAGCGGGCTTTGCTGAAAAAGGCAGAGCTTCCTATGTTGGAACTTTTGGTGGTGGGCCACCACGGTTCAAAATCCTCAACAAGCTATGATCTTCTGGCCAAAACGAGACCGAAAATCGCAGCAATCTCCGTTGGAGACGATAATTTCTATAACATGCCTGCAGAGGAAACTCTGGAGCGGCTCAGTAATATGGGTGTTTCAGTGTGGCGTACAGACCTGCAGGGAACATTGATATTCAGGGGGTGAGACCATGGCAAAACAGGAAGCAGCGCAGATGCTGCCGGTGCTGAAAGCAGCGATTAAGGAGAAAAAACTGGGACGACTCTATTTCTTCCACGGGGAAGAAGCCTTCCTGCGCAATCACTACCTGGACAGAATGAAAAAGATCCTTATCGATGATCTTACGGAGTCTTTTAATTACCATAAGCTTACAAAAGAGACATTCGATCTGCAAAGCTTTGCCGATGCCGTGGAAAGCCTTCCCATGATGGCGGAATCCACCTTTGTTGTGGTGGATGACATCGATATTTTTAAGCTGCCGGAAAGCGACCGGGAGAAACTTGTGAGCGTACTCTGCGACATTCCCGATTATTGTACGGTAGTGTTCCTTTACGAGTCTGTGGAGTGGAAACCGGACAAGCGGCTGAAGAAGCTGTGGGATGCCATTGAGCGATTTGGCGCTGTGGTAGAATTTGCCCGCCAGGACCAGCGGGAACTCATTAATTGGGTCACCCGCCATTTTGCCGCCAATAAAAAGAGTATTACCCCGGACCTTTGCAGCTATCTGATTGACATCACCGGCGGCACTATGACAGCTCTTGCCGGTGAGATCTCCAAGATCACCGCCTATTCCGAGGCGGACCGGATTACCCGCAGTGATATCGATGCGGTAACAGAACCCGTCTTGGACGCGGTGGTGTTCCAGATGACCGACCTCATGGCGGCAGGGAAGTACCCCGCAGCTCTTATGAAGCTGCAGCAGCTTCTGAAAATGCAGGAAGAGCCCATCGGCATTCTTGCTATGATCGGTCGCCACTTCCGTCAGATCGGCACAGCCCGTACCCTTTTGGACAACGGCAAGGGCGTGCCCGAACTCATGCGCTTAACAGGCCTGCGTGACTACCCGGCAAAAAAACTTCTGGAGACCGCCAGGAGATTCTCTCCCGGCTTCTGCAAGAGGGCTTCGGAACTGGTACTGGAAACCGACTACGGCATGAAAACCTCCTTGGACGACTCTGAGCGGCTCTTGGAGCTGCTGGTAATGCAACTATCCCAGGAGGCCCGCAATGGTTAAAGTGCAGGAAGCCATCGTGGTAGAGGGTCGCTACGATAAGAATACGCTTTCTCAGATCGTGGACGCTCCAATTTTTGAAACAAGCGGTTTTGGCATTATGAACGACAAAGCGCAGCTTGCGCTACTACGCCGTGTGGCACAGGTGAGAGGCCTTATTGTATTTACAGATTCCGATGGCGCTGGCTTTGTGATCCGAAACTTTCTAAAAGGTGCGATCCCTGCAGAAAATCTGAAACACGCGTATATCCCCGACATTTTCGGCAAGGAACGGCGAAAGGCCGCCCCCGGAAAAGAGGGGAAATTGGGCGTGGAGGGCATGACCCCCCAGGTGATCATAGATTGCCTGCGCCGTGCCGGCGCGACCATGGAGGATGCTGCCTGTAAATCCGTCGGAGATATCACCAAGCAGGATTTTATGGAATTGGGCCTTTCCGGAGGGAAGGACAGCAGCGAAAAGCGAAAGCTGTTGCTTAAGCATTTGCAGCTGCCGGAGCATATGAGCAGCAATGCCATGCTTCAGGCGCTGAATCTTTTGTATACCAAAGAGGAACTGACTGCTGTTATGAGCAGTATTTTGGAGTAAACTATGATTGACATTTCCGTCAAAAACTTAACAAAGTTCTTTGTGATCGGTGAGAATCTCCTGGAAGGACTCACATTTGAGGTCCAGGAGGGGGAATGTGTTGCCATTTTGGGCCGTAACGGCTGTGGCAAGACTACCTTGTTTAACATTCTCACCGGACAGATGGATTACGATGACGGAGAGATCTACGTCAACCCCCACAAGAAGCTGGGCCTGATTTCTCAGATTCCCCATTTCCCTGAGGGTTACACCGTAGAAGATGTACTGCGTTCTGCCTATCTGCCGCTGATGCGAATCAAAGCAAAGATGGAAGCGCTGGAAAAGGAAATGGCCCGGGGCGCAACGGATGCCCTGCTTTCCGAGTATGACAGCCTGTCTAACCGATTCCAGTCCGGTGGCGGATATGATATGGATGTGCAGGTGGATAAGGTGTGCAATGGCTTGGGCATTACCCCGGAGCAGCGGGCGCAGGCTTTTGACAGCCTGTCCGGCGGCGAAAAGACAAGGGTGAACTTAGCAAGACTTTTGTTGGAAGAAACGGATATTTTGCTTTTGGACGAGCCTACCAACCACCTGGACCTGCGCAGCGTGGAATGGCTGGAGGGCTATATCAACAGCTTTAAGGGGACGGTTTTGACCATCTCCCACGACCGCTATTTTTTGGACCGGGTTGCCGACCGGGTCATTGAGATCGTGGACGGGCATGGAGAGTTCTACTCCGGCAACTATTCTTTCTATATCGACGAAAAACAAACCCGCTTCAATCAGCAATTAAAGCAGTATGAGCAGGAGCAGGCCAAACTGAAACAGCTTGGTTATACTGTGGAACGAATGAAGGGCTGGGGAATCAATAACCGCACTTTGTACCGTCGTGCCATGTCCATTCAGCACCGTATGGAGCGTATCCGCAAGACCGAGAAGCCTAAGACAGAAAAGACCATGAAAGCTACCTTCGGCGAGAAGGAATTTTCCGGCGACATGGTGTTTTCCATGAAAGGTGTTTCGAAATCCTTTGGGGAGCGCACCCTCTTCTCTGATGTGGAACTGTCCGTAGAGGGCGGTGAGAGAATTGCGCTCCTGGGCGATAATGGCACCGGTAAATCCACCTTTATCAAGTGCCTTTTGGGTGACGAAACCTGTGGAGGTAAGATTCGCTTCGGCCCTACGGTCAAATGGGGATATCTGCCCCAGATCATTCACTTTGAACACCCCGAGCGCAGCTTGTACGATACCATGCTCTATGAAAAGAACTGCACACCCCAAATGGCCCGTGATCGCCTGGGTGCATTCCTTTTCCAGGGGGAGGATGTGTTTAAGAGCGTAGGAAATCTTTCCGGCGGTGAACAGTCCCGCCTGCGGCTTTGTATGCTCATGGACGAGAAGATCAATCTGCTCATCCTGGACGAGCCTACCAACCACCTGGATATCGCGTCCCGGGAGTGGGTGGAAGCGGCTATTGAGGAATTTGAAGGCGTGTTGCTCTTTGTGTCCCACGACCGTTATTTCATTGAGAAATTTGCCGAGCGCATCTGGCTTTTGGAGGACGGCGCGATTCGGGACTTCAAGTGTGGCTACAGCAAGTACCGCTCTATCATGGAGCATGAAGCGGCCCAGAGAGTGCCTGTGGTGACTGCGCCCAAGGAGAAAAAGGAAAAACCCAAGGGTGGCACCAAGGATGCGGAAAAGCTTGTCCGCCGCCTGGAGCGAGAAATCGAAAAGCAGGAGAAAGTAGTGGCTGATTTGGAAGTCGCCATGGAAGCTGCTGCCGCGGACTACCAGGAGCTTACAAGACTTTTACAGGAGAAAGAAACTGCTGAGAACACCCTCGTGGAACTCATGGAGCAGTGGGAAACTGCCAGCGAGCAGCTGGGCCTGTAACCGTTGACAGACCAAAGTCAAAGGTCTATAATAGCAATATCTTTTCAAATTAAGGAGAAATCAAAATGAGTTCTTGCAGCGGAAATTGTTCCTCCTGCGGCAGCGATTGCGCTGACCGTAAGCAGGAGAGTTTGCTGGCCCAGTTGAATCCTCAGGCCAGTGTTAAGAAAGTGATCGCCGTAGTCTCCGGCAAGGGCGGCGTGGGTAAATCCACCGTCACCTCCATGCTGGCGGTTGCCATGAATCGCAAAGATAAGCGTGTAGCGGTTTTGGACGCCGATATCACCGGCCCTTCCGCACCAACCGCCTTCGGTGTCAATGAGTGCCAGGGTGCTACAAAAGACGGCATCTACCCGGCGCTGACCACCAGCGGCATCCAGGTGATGTCCATCAACCTGCTCTTGGACAACAATACGGATCCTGTGGTGTGGCGCGGTCCTGTGATCGCCGGCGCGGTGAAGCAGTTCTGGACCGATGTGATCTGGGAAGATGTGGACTATATGTTCGTAGACATGCCTCCCGGCACCGGCGACGTGCCCCTGACGGTGTTCCAGAGCCTGCCTGTGGACGGCATCATCATCGTCACCAGCCCCCAGGACCTGGTATCCATGATCGTAGCCAAGGCCGTAAAGATGGCCAATATGATGCATGTGCCTGTTTTGGGCTTCGTGGAAAATTACAGCTATCTGGAGTGCCCCGATTGCGGTAAGCGGATCAACGTATTTGGTGAGAGCCGCCTGGAGGAGGTCGCAGAGGCCTTTGAATTGCCTATCCTGGCCAGACTCCCCATCGATCCCATGGTGGCCCAGAGCTACGACAGCGGCCTCATGGAGACCGTCAAGACCGACGCTTTGGAGGAAGCCATCGCTGCCATCGAAAAAGCATAAGAAAAAGGCGGAAGCAAAGCTTCCGCCTTTTTTATTGCATTAATCCAAGATCTTCTTTCCATAAGAGAATTCTTCTTACAGATTCATATAAACGATCTCTTGTGATTCGGCCTTCTTTTACGGCGGTTAAGACAGCGTGATACTGCGTTTTGTAATCACTGCTGCACAGAAGATCGTTGCCGGCCAAAATCGCCAATACTGCGCTTTCGCCTACGCCGAATGTATCGGTGATTGCGTCCATTGCCAAATCGTCAGTGACAATAACACCCTGGAAACCCAAGTTGTTTCGCAAGTATTGCATGACCTTAGGTGAAAGAGAAGCAGGGAGGGTGGCATCAAAACAGGCCACAGTGGTATGACTGACTAGTATGGCATGGCATCCGGCTTCGATGCCGGCACGGAAGGGGACGAGGTCAACTTTCTCAAACTGCTCCAGAGGACGGTCGTCTGCGGCGGTTCCAATGTGGGTGTCTGTGTTGTTGCCGTAACCCGGGAAGTGCTTTAACACGCTGCCCACGCCTTGAGAGTCCATTAATTTCACCATGGCGGAGATGATTTCGCCGGTAGTTTCCGGGCTCTGACCCAAGGACCGCTTGTACATAAAAGCTTTTGGGTTGGTGGTTACATCACACACCGGCGCCATGTTCGTGTTGATGCCCAAAGAGCGCAGCAAATGACATTTTTCCAGCTCAGCATTCAAAACACCTTCCAGACCTCCTTCTGCGTAAAGGGCTCTCGGGGAAGGGAAACGCTCTGTTCTGTATTGCGGATACAGGCTGACTCTGCATACAGTTCCGCCTTCCTCATCAACAGCAAGCACCAGCGGTATGGCAGCATTGTTCTGCAGGGAAGTAAGGGTATAAGACAGACTAAAGGGTGTCTCATTTTTAATATCGCTGCGGAATAGAATATAGCCGCCCAGGTGGTGATTTTGCATATCTTCGACTGCACTGCCTGCATCGGGGAAACGGGCCAGGAACAGCTGCCCCACAAGCTCCTCATCGCTCATGCCTTCCATGAGTGATTGATTAGGCAGAGGAGGAGTAACAGGTTCGGTTTGTGGCATAGTGTCTGTCGCGATGGCATTGTGCGTTTTTCCGCAGCCTGCAACTATAAGAAACGCCAAAATAATAGGAATAAGCCGTTTCAAACCATCACCTCCATTCCTGAATATCCTTAGTATAAAATGCTGTCGAAATAAAGTCAACAAAAACCCCGTATCCTGTAGGATACGGGGTTTTGTGTTAGAAAATTCTGTTGACCAGATACCAAATGGCAATCAGTAAGATAATGAAAGGAATATAGGCAATCAGCGCGGCAGACGCAATGGAAATCGCCGTGATACCCACATTTCGCAACAACCAAACAAGACCTGCAAGGATTGCTGTAGTCAATACGGCTTTGGACAGTTTCTTGCCGATTACGGTGGCAAAGAAGAAGGTGTACAGACCGCCGATGATGGGGTTGACTGTGGAGAGCGCCAGACCAACCACAATCTTGAGTGCGCCGGTAAGGAGCATCAGCACCAGTACGCCTAAAAGAACGGTAGGTGCGTAGGTCACAAGGCCTTCTGGCAGGAAGGTGGCAAAAGCCCAGACCACCAAAAGATGCATGGCGTATGCGGCGACTACTGTCACGACCCGCAGAAGCAGCCAGGTGAAGAAATTTTTCGCCTTGGACAGCCAACCGTCCACGATGTTGACCAAAAACGCCAGAATGATCATACTGAGGATCTCGGTGCAGATCACGGTGTAGTGTGCGCCTTTGAAAGAAATCAAAGTCAGCGCGTCAGCGGAGATGGTCACAAAGGGCAGGGGAGCGGTCCAGGCGCCGAATTTTGCTCCCAGGCTGGTAAGTACCACGGTCACGGCATAAATAAACAGGATCGCAATGGCCGAGGACATAGCGTAGCACAGCGCAGATTTTTCGCCGAAAACGAAGCGACCCAAGAGGCTGATCAGCAGGGAACCCACCAACAGGATCAAAGCGCCTAAGGCAAACTGATACAGGTCGATGCCGAAGGACGCAAAAAATGCGGAAATATTATCCATAAATACCTCCTAAAGGATTGGAAAAAACAGCCGCCAAAGCTGGCGGCTGTTTCTTTCTGTGTAAAGACAGAAGTAAAAATTACTTCATCTCTGCCTCGGCGCCAGCTTCCTTCAGCTCGGCGACCAGCTTCTCTGCATCTTCCTTGGAGATAGCTTCCTTCAGGGTGCTGGGGCAGTTGTCAACCTTGTCCTTAGCTTCCTTCAGGCCCAGGCCGGTAGCAGCGCGGACAACCTTGATGACGTTCAGCTTGGAAGCACCAGCGGCCTTCAGGATGACGTCGAACTCGGTCTTCTCTTCCACAGCCTCAGCGGCAGCAGCAGCGGGAGCAGCGACAGCAGCGGCAGCGGCGGAAACGCCGAAAACCTCCTCCAGAGTGTGAACCATCACGCACAGCTCCAGTACGGTCAGACCCTTAACTTCCCCAACGAGAGCAGTGACTTTTTCACTAGCCATTGTAATTTCCTCCTAAAATGAATGTTTGTAGTATTTGTGTGGATAACGAACGAAATTAGGCCTCGGTGGACTCAGCGGGAGTCTCCTCAGCGGCAGCCTCGACAGCGGGAGCTTCCTCAGCTGCAGCAGCAGCGGGAGCCTCGCCACCCTCTTCCTTCTGGATACGGATCTGATCCAGGACGAAAGCCAGGCTGGAGATGGGTGCCAGGAAGGTACCCAGGACAGAAGCGACCAGAGCGTTCTTGCTGGGCAGTTCGCTGAAGCCGGTCAGCTGCTCTGCGGACAGAACGCTGCCTTCCACGATGCCACCCTTGATGTTAAGAGCGATCTTGTTCTTCTTGGCGAACTCAGCGACGATACGAGCGGGAGCGATGGGGTCGCCGGTGGTGCAGGCCATAGCGGTAGTACCGTTGAGAATCTCGTCGAAGTCGTAGCCACAATCCTTAGCTGCGAAACGGGTCAGAGTATTCTTGACGACGGTGTATTCCACATCAGCCTCGCGGAACTGCTTACGCAGTGCGGTATCCTGAGCAACGTTGATACCCTTGTAGTCGACGAAGACGACGGAAGTAGCTTCCTTGATCTTGCCGGACAGAGCTTCAACAACTGCCTTCTTGCTCTCAAGAACCTTTGCGTTGGGCATGTATTTTCACCTCCGAAAATAAAAAAGTGTCTTCCTGCCAGAAGACAGAAAGACACGCAGAAAAATCTTATCAGCGCACCTCGGTAGGATTTATGGCATAGCCACCTACTGTCTTTGGCAACTTTGATATGATAACAGAGTATCTATTATTTGTCAACAACTTTTTTATAAAAATTGATGATATTTTATGATTTTACCGCTGTTCCAGTATATCCACCCGTTTTTTCAGTTTGGCGACCTCTGCGGCGGTGGCGTCAGTGGTGATAGTCAGGTCCTGGCTCAGGCCGAAGAGGGCGCAGCCCAAGGCGATCAGAATGCCGGAGGTGGTGACCACATAAGCGATAATTGTAAACTGTTGTGCAAAAGTCAGCTTCATTTCCGCGACGATAGCCAAAATGAAGATGCATAGCAGGGCGTTAAACGCCCCGGCGATGAGACTGATCACAGCGATTCTCTTTAAGGTAGAAAACATAGGAAGATCTCCTCTCAAAACTGCCAACATTCTACCATTTCACCCACCGCTCGTCAAGTCCTTATGTCATTGCGAGGAGCGTAGCGACGTGGCAATCTCAGGATATCATTTTTTTGGCATTACCTAGAAAAATTGCCACGGGTGATCTTCACCCGTGGCGACATTATGAAAATTTTGGCGGAAACTACTATCTTATTAATAGTGTTTAATTATTTTGATCACTTTCAACCTGGTAACTATAGTTGGCGGGTCGCCGGGTTACACGGTATCTAATTTCAATAATTGCTTTCTTGCTTTCCGGTTCGATACAACTTGCGGTAAACTTACAGACATACCCGGCGGGAATTGGGATGTTTTCGTTAAGCTGATGAAACTCTTTCCAGTAATCCGTCGACATCATGAATTCCATGTAATCTCGAACATTTTTGGGAGCTGTATCGGTAATATCAATGTTATCTTCTTCCATTCGGCCCTTTGCATAGGCGGCCTCCAAATCTGACAGAGGAATATCCTTAATAAGGTTGTCGTCTGTAAGATTTTTCTCCAGCTCGTTTGCTACTGTATGAACATCCTTGGCGAAGGTCGAGATATCTCCGTCGTAGATTGCTCTGTAGTATACATCACTTATCAGATCGTCCGGGAAGATACCGAAAGAAACAGCAAATTCCACACCGGCAAAGGTTGTTTTCCGTGTGGTGTTGTAGACGTTGGGTTGGTATTCGTGTGCAGTTAAGTCACTTTCAGACATCCCCAACTTTTCCAGAGCATCAGCTTTGTGCATACCTATCACAGCTTCCAGTTCCTCGTGTCCAGAAGGGGTTGTTGCGCTTGCCTGGGGCGATGAGCTGGCACATCCGAAAATTGTGAGGATTGTAAGAATGAGCAAGGAAGCGAAAATGCGTTTTAACATATATGGTCACCGTCCTGTTTAGTGGAGGATTTGCTTGTTTAACTTGGGTAATTGAAAGTAAGGAGAGCGTAGTCGTCAATGGTAATTTGTTTGTTATCACTTTTGCGAACTACAACGAGGATATAATCAATCCACTGGTCACCTCCGGGACTGCCTCCCAGGAACAAAGCTTTGTTAGACGGATAAGGGTTGTTATTATTGGAGTAATAGGTGTTGCGATTGGGATTTGTCCGGGAAACGGTGATAGTGTGCGTTTTTTGGTTGTACCCGCTGGAGGGAGGGGTGAAGGTACTACCACTTTTGGTATAGGGAACGCCTGTGCAGGAGTACTCCATCCTCATACTGTTAACCGTATAAAGCTGATTGTCATCAGAATAAAGGAACATAGCTGTTTGCGGCTGGATAAGATCAGGGACTAATCCGTTAGTTGAGAAGTAGTTAAAGGATACTAAAAAAGTAATAGAAAAAGTATTATTAAACGGATTGACAGTATTGTTGCCACCACCTGCACTGCGGGTCTGTGCCATATCAGCGGCGGTAAAGAGCTTGGGGGCGCCTTCCTCGTCAATGGCGGTAAGGGTAGCCATCGTTACGGTGTTACCGACTTTGTTAAATGCCTGGATAGCGATACCCTTGCCGCTTCCAAGGGATACAAGTTTAATAACAGTATCTTCGTTTACCTCGATATTCCGCTTTTCCAGTTCCGCGCACACAGCGGAGGAAATCTGATTTCCTTGGGCGCGGAACAAGGTTTGGGAAGCTGCGGTATTCTTCTCTTGGGAAACGGTGCTTGCGTCAGCCCGAAGGGGCAGAAATACCAGAGACAGTGCAAGCACCAATACAAGGCTGGTGATCTTCTTAACAGTTTGCTTCATATCAATTTCCTCCGTTTCTTTGTTTTAATGAATCGTCTGCTTCGTAGCGAATGATCGTCTCCTTTTTGATATCGCCTCCCGTCCTGTCAGTTTCTAATATCATTATTGCATGGACAGTAGTGTTTGTCAATAAATATTTTTATAACAAAGGTATTGCAATTTAAAAATATTTGTAGTATAAGTAAATTAGAGATTGGGGTGATATGCCATGGCCTCTGATAACGCGCAAAGCAGCTTCCGCCGGGGCGTGATGTCTCTGGTAATTCTGTCGCTGCTAAAAAAGGAAGATATGTACGGCTACCAACTGGTGCAGGAGACGATTCAGACCAGCGGCGGCCGCATCGTTACCCAGGAAGGGTCTTTGTATCCTGTGCTCTATAAGCTTTTGGACCAGGGATTGATCTCCGACCGTAAGGTGCAGGTGGGCAAGCGCATGACCCGTATCTATTATCATCTGGAGCCTGCCGGGGAAGTTCGCCTGCAGGAACTGATCCGTGAGTATGAGAGAATCACCCAGGGCGTGCATATGATCATAGAGGGGTGCTGAACATGAAAAGCAGGGAAAAGAGAATTAAAGAATACTGTCGCGGCATCAGCCGGGAACTCTACTGTCCTCCGGCTGCCAAAAGACAGATCCTAGCGGCGTTCCGGGAAAATATTGCCGCCTACATAGAAGAAAAACCGGACGCAGATTTCGAGGACATTCAAAAGCATTTTGGTACGCCCCAGCAGATCGCATTGTCCTACATAGGGGAAATGGATATGCCGGAGCTTGTAAGAAAGCTGAATACCCGCAAAAGTGTACTGACGGCTCTGTGCAGCACATTGGGTGTTTGTGTGCTGCTGCTTATGGTGGCGTTGGTAGTGCTGGTCGTGGGCACACTCCTCGGCTCCAACTACTATGTGGTGTATGTGACGAGATAGGCCGGCCACGGCAACGAACTGAAAGGAGGCGTTATTATGGGTGAATT
>JAZRZT010000012.1:0-2249 GCA_045601475.1 Faecousia sp. | reverse complement strand
CTGCGCTGCACCTGCGGAAGAAATTACCTACCGCCAGGTCAATATGGATGAGGCCATAACCATGATGGAAGAAGAATCCGGCTATATTATTCTGGATGTACGCACACCGGAGGAATTTGCGGAGAAGCATATTCCCGGAGCCATCAATGTTGCCAATGAAACCATCGGTACAGATGAAATACCGGAATTGCCGAATAAAGATCAGCTGATCCTGGTGTATTGCCGAAGCGGCAACCGCAGCAAGCAGGCATCTGAAAAGCTGGTGGCGCTGGGTTACACCAACATTGTCGAATTTGGCGGCATCAACGATTGGCCGGGAGAAACAGTAACTGAATAACAGAAATCTGCCGGATGAAGGGTCCGGCAGATTTTTAGATTCTTTCCATTTAGGTGATGACATCACGGAAGAACCACTTTGTTCCGGCTATAATGATGCCATAAAGAAAAACAAGGAGGGCTAACTTATGGCAGCTATCAATATCAACAACAATAACTTCCAAAGCGAAGTGATGAATTCCGAAAAGAAGGTCCTGCTGGACTTCTGGGCTCCTTGGTGCGGACCCTGCCGCATGGTGGTTCCCATGGTAGAGGAGATCGCAAAGGAACGCCCCGATATTAAGGTCGGCAAAATTAATGTAGATGAGAACCCGGAACTGTCCAGCCAGTTCGGTATTATGAGTATTCCCACTCTGGTGGTAATGGAAAATGGAAAAATTGTCAATCAGGCCATGGGTGCAAGACCCAAAAACGCGATTCTTGCGATGCTTTAAGGGGGTGCAGTTATGGGATTCTTCGATTTTTTGAGACAGCCAGACATCAATAAGGGTGTCATGGAGTACCGTAATACCGATGGAGCAGTCCTTTTGGATGTACGCACGCCCCAGGAATACCGGGAAGGTCATATTCCAGGAAGCAAAAATGTGCCGTTGCAGCAGCTTGACAAAATCAGCTCTGTAATCGACAATAAAAATGTACCAATGTTTGTATACTGCTATTCAGGCGGCAGAAGCCGCCAGGCAGCCTCCATGCTGCAGCACATGGGATATACCAATGTGCAAAACATCGGCGGTATTGCCGCTTATTCCGGAAAGGTGGAGAGATAACATGAAAGTTGTGATCGTGGGTGGTGTGGCAGGTGGAGCCACGGCTGCAGCAAGAATCCGCAGATTGGACGAGCAGGCTGAAATCGTTGTATTCGAGAGGTCGGGCTTCATTTCCTATGCCAACTGTGGTCTGCCCTATTACATAGGTGGTGTCATTGAAGATCCCGAGGATCTGACACTCCAAACCCCAGAGAGCTTCTTCTCCCGGTTCCGTATCCATATGAAAGTGCGTCACGAAGTCACCGCTATTCATCCTGATAGAAAGACCGTTTCCGTGAAGAATCTGGAAACCGGTGAATACTTTGAAGAGAGCTACGATAAGCTGCTCCTTTCTCCCGGTGCCAAGCCTGTCTGGCCGAATCTGCCGGGAATGGACAGCAATAAATTGTTTACTCTGCGCACTGTGGAGGATACCTTCCGTATCAAGGAATTTGTAGATCGGAACAGCCCGAAATCTGCGGTGATGGTAGGTGGCGGTTTCATCGGTCTGGAAGTGGCTGAGAATTTGCGGGAATTGGGTATGGACGTGACTATCGTACAACGCCCCAGGCAGCTGATGAATCCTTTCGATGCCGATATGGCTTCCTTTATTCACAGTGAAGTCCGCAGGCATGGTGTAAAACTGGCATTGGGCTATAGTGTAGAAGGCTTTGCTGAAAAAGACGACGGAGTGGATGTGCTGCTGAAGGACCAGCCTTCCATCCATGCGGATATGGTGGTGCTGGCTATCGGCGTCGCTCCGGAATCCAGTCTTGCGAAGAATGCCGGTTTGGCACTTGGTATGAAGGGCAGCATTCTGGTCAATGACCGGATGGAGACCTCAGTTCCTGACATCTATGCCGTGGGCGATGCGGTGCAGGTAAAGCACTATGTCACCGGCGAGGATGCATTGATCGCACTGGCAGGGCCTGCCAACAAGCAGGGACGGATCGCTGCGGACAATATCTGCGGCGGCGACAGCCGGTACTTAGGTTCTCAGGGCAGCTCCGTAATCAAGATTTTTGATATGACCGCAGCCACCACCGGCATCAACGAGACCAATTCCCGGAAATCCGGTCTGGATGTGGATACGGTGATCCTGTCTCCCATGAGCCACGCAGGCTATTACCCCGGTGGTAAGCTGATGACCATGAAGGTGGTCTTTGA
>JAZRZT010000011.1:0-2069 GCA_045601475.1 Faecousia sp. | reverse complement strand
CAGTGCGTCCTGGTCCGCCGCAACGACGGTGAGAAGACCGTGGTTGCGCTGGAGAATCTGGAGGCAGCGGTTGCTGAGCAGCTGGAGCTGGTCCACAAGGGTATGTTTGAGAAGGCAAAGAAGAACCTGGAGGATCATATCTACGAGGCCCATTCTCTGGAAGAGGCCAAACAGCTGCAGGAGAAAAACGGCGGCTTCATCAAGACCATGTGGTGCGGCGGGCTGGAGTGCGAGCTGAAGATGAAGGAAGTTGCCGGTATGAGCTCCCGTTGCATGCCCTTTGCGCAGGAAAATCTGGGCGAGACTTGCCCCATCTGCGGCAAGCCTGCAAAGACCATGATCTACTGGGGCGTTGCCTACTAATTAATCTACAGATAAAAGCCCTCGCCTTATTTGGCGAGGGCTTTTGTTATATTTCCATACAGCTGATAGCATGCTGTGCAAGAGCAACATCTTTCAGATTCTCCAATGCGATGTAATTACTGCGGCGGTGACCGCGTCTTGTGTATACATCTTCATAGAAGAGAATCGTGCCGTTTCCGTTTTTGTGGATCTCCACCTCCATAGGCGGCAGATCACATCCGTTGTACATGTTGATCCTGTTACCTTTTTTAATAATGATTTTTTTGTTTGTGATCACGTAGTACGTTTTATTGCGCAGGTAGGCAGTCTGAATATATCTGCCCACCAGCATGTAGATGCCGATTGCAACGATAGGCAGTCCCCAAAGAACAGGGAAAAGCTGCCCGGTTTTCAGTGCCAGCGATTCCCAGAAAACACTAAATCCACAGACCATCAGACTAAAGGGAAATAAAATAAGTTCCCTTTTGGTGATGATATTACCTTTTTCGGGCTTGCCCCGCCAAAGAATTGATTCACCGGGAACAATATAGGGGTTGCAGAATTGATAATTGTTAACGGAATACATATACCCTCCTATTTGACTCTGGGCAGGATGTCCCTTTGCAGGACCTCCAAAAATGTGTCTAATTCTTCCTGGGTAGTTTCTCTGGAAAGGGAGACGCGGAAGGAGCTGTCCATGATCTCGGGAGAAAGGCCCATAGCTGTCAGTGTATGACTTCTGTGACCCTTGGCACAGGCAGAACCTGCGGAAACACAGATGCCGGCATCCTGCAAAATGTTAATGGTATTTTGTGTGGGAATCCCGGGAACGGACAAGGACAAAATGTGGGGCGCTTCGTGGGCACCGTTGATGACTACGCCATCAATCGCACCAAGCTTTTCCACAAGACCCTGGAGCAGTTCCTTTTCCCGGGTAGTGTCGTCCTTAAAAGTAACACGACCTGTTTCACAGGCAGCGCCAAACCCCATGATGGCAGGCATGGCCTCTGTGCCGCTTCTGTAGGCGCCTTCCTGTCCACCGCCGATCAGCAGAGCAGGGAAGGACTTTAACCGGGGTGTGATATAAAGCGCGCCTGCGCCCTTGGGGCCGTGGATCTTGTGAGAAGAAATGCTGATAAGATCAGCGCCCAAACTCTTTGCCTGAAAGGGAACTTTCAAGAAGCCCTGCACCGCATCGGTGTGGAAGATGGCGTCGGGACACATTCTGTGGGTCAGTTTTGCCATTTTATCAATAGGCATTACCGCACCGGTCTCGTTATTTACCATCATAACGGAAACCAAAATGGTATCCTTCCGCAAAGCCGCTTTCAGCGCATCCAAAGTAACCTCACCCAAACTGTCAGGCTGCAGATACGTCACCTCAAAGCCTTGGGCTTCCAGTTCCTTCATGCAATTCAGAACGGCGTGATGCTCAATGGCGGTGGTAATGATGTGCTTGTTCTTTTTTCCGAATCGCTTGGCGGTGCTCATAATGGCCCAGTTGTCCGCCTCTGTACCGCCGGAGGTAAAGAATACACGATTCGGCTCAGCGCCCAATGCGGCTGCAACACTGTGTCTTGCGCTGCGCAATGCCTTCGCGGCATCGAAGCCAAAGCCATATAATGCGCTGGGATTGCCCCAAAGCTGGGTGAGCGCGGTGTGCATTGCCTCCACAGCCTCCTTACAAGGTTTTGTGGTGGCGGAGTTGTCCAAATAAATCATAGTAT
>JAZRZT010000010.1:0-3420 GCA_045601475.1 Faecousia sp. | reverse complement strand
GGCACTGGCCGCCTTACCCACACCACCGAGGGCTTCACCCTCACAAGTGACGATGGGCAGATCCATTTCACCCAACCCCCCCTTGCCAGCCACACCCTGAACGCCGACTACTACTGGTACGAGATCGGCGACATGATCGGCGTGGGCAACAGCGATGTGCAGTTTTACTGCTTCCCTCAAAACTGTGGCGACATCGTCACCAAGACCCGCCTGGCGGTGGAAGAGCTGTACAAATTAAAGAAAAAGCGCCCCACAAAGGCATAAAGAAACAGTGGACACTTTCGTGTCCACTGTCTTTTTATCCTTGCATTTTGGCGTAGAGCTTTGAAAGAAGCTTCCTAAGGGGGTAAAACAGCACCAAGGCGATGGCAAAATTGCCCACTGCGTGGGCGACATCAAAACCCACGCCGGTGGCCCACCAGCGAAGGGCATACTGCCAGCCGTCCAGCACCCAGTACACCGGGGTGCACAAAAGGCCAAAGGCCAACCCGAAAAGGCCCGCCAGCAACGCCCACCAAATGGGGTTTCTGAGCCTTCTCATGGCCATGGCCGCCAGCGCCAGCAAAAGCCACACATAGAGGTAATTGATATTCCAAAGGTTGATGCCGTACAGAAGGATCTCCAAAAGCACATACAGATAGATGGGATACAAACACTTAAGGCCGAACACCACGGCAAAGAGCATCACCATCAGAGATACCGGCTCGATATTGGGAAGACCCGCCATTGCAACCTTCATGCCAAAGGTCAGTGCCCCCAGCATGCCAAATAAGGCGATCTCCCTGAGCGTCAGTTTCTTATGCATTGGTATAGACTAACTTATAGGTTCTGCCGTCCACCACAGGGGTGGTGTCGATTCCCTGCATGGCATATTCCTCTTCCTCAAACACGCCCCAGTAGGCCTTGTCCTCAGTGTAAACCGCCTTTTCTCCATCCACATGGGTGATCTCCATGCCGTAAGGACCGGCATTTCCCTGGATCAAACCCTCGGCTTCCAGCACAGGACCTACGAATTCTTCCTCGGTGGTATAGGTGAAGGACTTCTTGGTGCCGTCTTTATGGACGACAATGACGGTGAAAGTAGCCTGTCCCTCTTCTTTCTTGGGGGTAGTGTCCAGCGCGCCGGCGTTTTCCAGCCCTTCCTCCACCTTTTGGGACAGCTTGCCAAAATCACAGGCAGCCAAGGTCAGAAGCAGGCAGACGGTCAAAAGTAATGCGATGATTTTTTTCATAATTTTTCCTCCTGAAAATGAAAGGCTGCGGCACCCATTTTGGGTGCCGCAGCCGTTTTTCTGCGACAAACGCACCTTTCGTAAACACGCAAAAGGCGGAGAGGTCACACTTCGTAGGTCTTCTGACTCATGCATCCGAAGGGGGTTGCAGCCCTCCACGCCTGTTTTGGCCTTCCCGGAAGAGACTTCCAGTGACCGGCTTTCACCATAAAACAAGCTCAGCATTTACAGCGGCGGTACCGTTCGGGATTTTCACCCGATTATCTTGTTCAGCAGACACAGCCAAACACCATGCCTGCCACGAAGCGCTTATCTAATTGTCGAAAGTATTGTAACACTCCCCACGGGAAATGTCAACAGCAGTAGACGCCCCGGCAGCAGAAAAGCTGGATCACCCAGCAAAGGCACATCTGCCACCAGCCGCCCCGCATTTCAAAACCGCGGAAGCTGCCGGCCCGGCGGCGATAGGCCGCGCCGCCGTTTTGGATATCCTCCAAAACCTGCAGATATTCCACATTGCCCGGTTCCATGGACACGGCTCTGCGGATATGCTCCAATGCCGTCACCTGGTTACCGATGCCGTCGTTGGCAAGGGCGGAGAGATAATACCACCGGGCGGTCTTTTGGGTCACATTATTTAAAATATTCAGCGCCTCAGCATAACGGCCAAACATAATATACTGATAGGCCGCCTGCTCATACTGGTCAGCGCCGTAGGTCTGCTGCCGTTCATAGTATCCCCGGGCGCCGCCGTAGCCACGGCTTTGCTGTCCGTATCCGTAACCGCCGTAATTGGGGGTGGGATTTTTGATCTGCTCGTAGGCGGCGTTGACCTCCTGCATTTTTCGGGCAGCTTCCTGGTCACCGGGATTGCGGTCCGGATGGTATTTTTTCGCCAGGGCGCGATATGCTTTTTTGATCTCCTCGTCAGAGGCATTGGGACTTACTCCCAATACTTTATAGGGATCACTGATCATTCTTATCCTCCCGTGGCTCTTTTCTCTGTCTTCTGCGGTATTCCACCCAGACGCCGCTGTAAAGGATATTGTCCAAAATATCCTTATCCTGCACCAAGGGCAGCTTTTCAAACTCCCTTGTGCACCGGCCCATGGCAAGTACCAGATACTGCTCCCAAATTCCAGGCGCAAAGCCGGTATTTGCGGCTAAGAAGGGGTTGTAATTGCTCTTTTTCTCATCCTTGCGGTAATCCACCGCCGCGTCCGCCAAATAAATATAGCGGCCCAAGGCCATGCCCAACTGCCGCAGGGTAGGTGACCAATGATCCTCTTTGTACACCAAAAGCTCTCCCATCAGCCGTCCGAAACAGCCGGCGGGCTCGTCGGGATTTGGGCTGTTTGCTTTTTCTAACTTAGTTAGGTCCGCAAGGCAATCTTCCATGGCCTTGCACTGGCGGGGATAGCGATTTTTTATATCCTCCAGGGATTTGGAGAACACTTTGCCCATGAGCTTGGAGGAAAGCTTCCCCTCGTCCTCGTAATCGTCCATGCAGTTATAGTAGCCCAGGGCCACATTCATATCCGCGCCGTAGCGGACAAATTCGTTGTCCACCCAAGGTCTTAACGGGTGCAGACTGCAGGCCCGCTTGCCGGATGTTTCCTCCGGCTCATACAGGCTCATAAGCAGAAGCGATAAAAAGGCCATATCATAGCTGAGCCCCAAGCGGGCGCATTGGGAGCAGTTTTCCCGGATGCCGCGGCAGATACCGCAGTACACAGCCATATAACGGCTGCGCCGAGCCTTGGGCAGTTCCGGCACATTGGCCATCACATATCCAAACATACACGCCCCTCCTTTTTATCAGCTTAGCCCTTCATTGTGAACAGAAAATAAACAGAAGGAAAACTTTTTATGCTCTTTTCTTCAGCCAGTAATTGAGAACACCGCCGTAGTACACAATACTCATACAGCAGTACAGCCACAGCATGCTCAGGGCCAGGGCGTACACAGAGCCGTAAATGTTGGTGTAGGTGGCGAAGTTTTCCACATAGATAGAATAGGCATTGGAAAACAGCTGCCAGCCGATGGTGGCAAGAAGCGCGCCGGGCAGACTCTCCATGAAGCCGTTGCGGATATTGGGCAGGAACATGTACATGGCGGTAAACAATGCCGTCTGCAAAATAAACAGCACAAAGAAGCGGAAATCCACCACATTATAAAGGAATGCCCA
>JAZRZT010000009.1:0-7235 GCA_045601475.1 Faecousia sp. | reverse complement strand
TGGACTGTTGCTGTGACCAGTGCAAACACTGGTCACTACAATAATTTTTGCCGCAGGCAAAAATGTAAACGAATCTCGACACTCGGGTTATAAATTCCCCAAAAATAGTTGAAAAATCTGTAAAATAATGCTTGATTTTCTTGGAATACTATGTTATCATATTTCGGTCTGAGAACAAATCAAGGTGAGTCCTCTGTAGCGCCGGCATCCATATCGCCGGGGAAAACGCTTCACGAACGCCTAACTTTAAGGAGGACAATGATATGGATTTGGTTAAGGCTCTGTCCAGCCAGTACATGAAGGAAGAGCTGCCCGAAATGCGGGTTGGCGACACTGTTCGTGTGCATGTGCGGATCAAGGAAGGCTCTCGTGAGCGTATCCAGGTGTTTGAAGGCACCATCATCGCTCGCAAGAACGGTGGCATCGGTGAGACCATCACTGTTCGCCGCATCAGCTACGGTGTTGGCTGTGAGAAGGTTTTCCCTGTTCACTCTCCCAACGTAGCTATGGTCGAGACTGTCCGTAAGGGTAAGGTACGCCGTGCAAAGCTGTACTACCTGCGTGAGCGTTTCGGCAAGGCTGCCAAGGTCAAGGAAAAGGTCTAACACAAAAAAGAATAAAAAAAGAGGGGCGACCCTCTTTTTTTATTGCTCAAATTCGTGTATAATATCAAAAATGTTTGCAATTCGGGGCAGGTGAGTGGTCGTGGATGAACTGAATAACAATAGTAAAGAAACCGCAAGTCGGGAAGATATGGAAAAACGCAAGAATACCCTAGCGTATTTGCGGGATCTGATCTCGATGATCGCCGGTGTTATGCTGCTATTTTCCCTTTGCTTCCGTATGGTGGTAGTGTCCGGTCCGTCTATGAAAGACACTCTGCATCACGGCGATCTTTTGATCGTCCTTGGTGACCTGTTTTACGGAGAGCCACAAACCGGTGATGTGGTGGTGGTCAGCAAGAAATCCTTTGATGACGGCAAGCCCATTATTAAACGTGTGATTGCTACGGAGGGCCAGGAGGTCTCGATTGACTTTGAACTGGGCGTTGTCTCTGTGGACGGTAGAACCCTGGATGAACCCTATTGCCTAACCCCAACGAATCTATACGAAGGCGTAGATTTTCCGGCAACTATCCCGGAAGGCTGCGTTTTTGTCATGGGGGATAACCGCAACGAATCTAAAGACAGCCGCAGCCCAGATATCGGCATGGTGGATACCCGGGAGATCGTGGGACGAGCTGTGTTTTTGCTGTTCCCCAGCGGAGATAAAGATTTTTCAAGAATTGGAGTGATATCCTGATGGCTGGTGACAACATGAATATTCAATGGTATCCCGGTCATATGACCAAGACTCGTCGTCAGATCGAGGCGGACCTGAAACTGGTGGATGCCGTTTGTGAGATCGTGGATGCCCGTATTCCCATCTCCAGCAGAAACCCGGATATCGATTCCATCTGTGCGACAAAACCCCGGATTATCATCTTAAACCGCATGGATCTTGCCGATCCGGAGACAACTAAGCGTTGGCTGGCGTATTTCCGAGGCAAAGGCATGGCTGCGGTGGCTACGGACTGCAAAACAAAGCGGGGTATTTCCTCCTTCCAGCCTGCGGTCCGCTCCGTGCTGAAAGAAAAGATCGAGCGAAACGCTGCCAAGGGTATGAATAAGCCTTTGCGTGTGATGATCGTGGGCATCCCCAATGTTGGAAAATCCACGCTCATCAATCAGATCTCCGGCCGTAAAGGCGCAAAAGCCGAGAATCGTCCCGGTGTCACCAGGGGCAAGCAATGGGTCACTGTGGAGGGCGGACTGCTGCTATTGGACACACCCGGTATCCTGTGGCCCAAATTTGAGGATCCCGAAGTAGGTATGATGCTAGCCTACACCGGCGCTGTGAAAGAGAATGTGATCGACACCGAAGAGTTGGCTTGTCGGCTGATGGAGCTCCTGTGGCGCCACTATCCCCAAACCTTGAAGGACCGTTACGGCATCGACGAACCGGAAGCATTGCCCGGCTATGAGCTTCTGGAAAAGGCCGGCAAGAAGCGGGGATACCTGCTGGCAAGAGGAGAGATCCACACGGAGCGCATGGCGAAGGTGCTGCTGGATGAGTACCGCAGTGGTAAGCTTGGCCATTTCACCTTGGAAGTTCCGGAGGATATGGAATGAATTTAGATATGTTGGCAATTGAAAAGGAACTGTACGGTCAGGGATTTCAGTTGATTTGCGGTGTTGACGAAGCGGGTCGTGGCCCCTTGGCCGGACCTGTTTGTGCTGCCGCTGTGATTTTACCCCCCAATGCGGAGATCCCGGGTCTAAACGATAGTAAGAAGCTTTCCGACAAGAAAAGACGTGAACTGTTTCCTATAATCAAGAAAATTGCGTTAGCCTATGCCATCGTGATGGTGGATGAGAAGACCATTGACGAAATCAATATTCTCCAGGCCACGTTCCGGGCCATGGAGCGCTCTGTTGCACAGCTTGATACAACACCGGACTACATACTGGTAGATGGAAACAAACTTCCTGATTTGACCGTAAACGCCAAGGCGGTAGTCCACGGTGACAGTCTGAGCGCAAGCATTGCCGCAGCATCTGTATTGGCAAAAGTAAGCCGTGATGATTTCATGCTTGAACAGGCAAAAATCTATCCTGAGTACGGATTTGAAATTCACAAGGGCTATGGTACAAAAGCCCATACTGCCGCAATCTTAGAGCATGGGCCTTGTCCTATCCACAGGACCACTTTCCTAAAGAAGCTATATGGGACGAAATAATATTGTTGGGGCTTGGGGTGAAAGTTTGGCTGCGGACTATCTTAGGAAAAAGAGATATAAGATCGTGGCAATGAACTACAGGTGCCGTTTCGGAGAGATCGATATTATTGCGCAAAACCGAGAGTATTTGATTTTTGCTGAGGTAAAACTGCGGAAATCTGCCAAGTTCGCAGCGGCATCTGAGTTTGTGGACCGTTTTAAACAAGAGCGCCTCCGGTCTACTGCGGAATTGTATCTTTCGGAGAACCCCACATCTCTGCAACCCCGTTTTGATGTAATTGAGATCTATGCCCCGGAGGGCGTGGAAACAAAAAAGCCCCTGATATACCACCTGGAGGATGCGTTTTAATGAATTTTCCTGTGTTTGATTTGCACTGTGACACTGCGCTGGCGCTTCTCGGGGAGAATTTGCGCAGTTGCGGCAGTCTGCGGAAGAACAGCTATCATATTGATTTGGAGCGGGCAGGAAAGCTTTCGGGCTATGCCCAGTGCTTTGCCTGCTTTACCACCACGCAAGAGAATAAGGTTACTCCTGTGGAACTGTTTGAGCGGGAATTGGTTACCATTCTGCGTGAGGTGGAAAGCAATCGAGACTTGATTCGCCAGGCATTTAGTGCCGAGGATGTGGTTGCCAACAGGGAAGCGGGGTTTATGTCCGCGATATTGACCATTGAAGGGCCCGCGGGTTTTGGTTTTGACCCGGCCCTTTTGGAAGATCTTTATAGTGCAGGTTTCCGGGTGACAACTCTGGGGTGGAATGAGAAAAACCCCCTTACCGGTTCCCATGTGACTGGTGGTGGCCTAACCGACTTGGGAAAAGAATATGTAGTAGAGGCCCAAAGGCTAGGGATGATCGTGGATGTAAGCCATATCAGTGACGAGGCCTTCTGGGATATCATGGATATTACCGGCGCACCCGTTATTGCAACGCACTCCAACAGCCGCGCTGCTTGGAATGTGAGCAGAAATATTACTGACGATATGTTCAAGGCGATTTGCAGCACAGGCGGTACCGTTGGTATCAATCAATATGCAGATTTTTTGGGTGAGAAGCCTACTTTGGATACGGTTTGTGACCATGTGCTGCATTTCATGGAAATGGATCATGGGTGTAAACACATCTCTCTGGGCGGAGATCTGGATGGTTGTGATGCCTTAGCTGACGGTTTTACCGGAGTGGAAAGCTACCCGGATCTTGCCCGGTGTCTGTTGCGCCGTGGTTTGAGCGAGGATGCTGTGATGAACCTTTACTGGAATAATGCTTTGGGAGTGATGAAGCGATGCTGTACATAACCACAAAAGACCAAAAGGATGCACATACTGCCTATAAAACATTGGTAAGCGACTGTGCTGCAGATGGCGGTTTATACATCCCGTTTCGCATTCCTAAGTATAATGCTGAGGAGATTAATGAGCTCAAGTGCCGTTCCTTTGGCGATGTGGTGGCACAAATTCTTAATTACTTCTTCTCCGCGCAGCTGACTGCCTGGGATGTGGATTTTGCCATTGGCCGTAGTCCGGTTAAGACAGTGACTCTTGGCCGCAAGATCGTTGTCTCCGAGCTTTGGCATAATCCTGAGTCTGCTTATCTGGGTCTTGAGAAAAGTTTATTCCGCAAGCTTTCTCAAAACAGCGGAACTGCTGTCTTGCCTACGGACTGGGCGAAAACTGCGATTCGAATTGCTGTTCTCTTCGGCGTATATGGTGAGATGCGCCGAAATGATATACTGATCGCAGGGCAGACCTTTGATTTGGCTATGGATATAGGCGAACACTTTGCACCGGTGGCAGCTGTGTACGCCAAGGAAATGGGACTGCCTGTTGGCAAGATCCTTTGTTGCTGCGGCAGCGAATCCGGTGCTGTCTGGGATTTAATCCACAGAAACGAGATATCTACCGCTGCCTTGGCGCCCCAGCTGCGTTTGGGCTTGGAGAGGCTACTGTATGTGACCTATGGGGATTGGGAACTGCGCCGTTTTTCCGAGGTCTGCAACAAAAAAGGGATATATTCCGTAGACGAGGAGACGCGAAACAAGCTTTCAGATATGCTGTTTTGCGTTGTTGTGGGAAATGAACGTTTAAACACTGTTATCAACAGCGTCTACAGAACTGATAATTATCTGATTGATTTCCATACTGCACTGCCCTTCGGCGCGATCCAGGATTACCGGAGCAGAGTGGGGGAGAGTAACACAACTCTGCTGTTTGCGGAAAAGGATCCAGCGGCTTCTGCACAGGCCATTATGAAGGCGACCGGCATGAGCACAGATGCATTTTATAGGCTGATTAAATGATCACGAGGTGATACTATGGCGCTGCATGTCATTGGGGACCTTCACCTGTCCCTGAGCGCCCCAAAACCCATGGACATATTTGGCGGTCCGTGGAATGGTTACATGGAAAAATTGAAAGAAGGAATCCAAAAGATATCCCCTGAGGACACCACGGTGCTGCTGGGGGATCTTTCCTGGGCACTGGGCTTGGATGCTGCCTACGAGGATTTTGCCTGGATCAACGAGATTCCCGGCAGAAAAATCATCGTAAAAGGAAATCACGACTATTGGTGGAGCACCGCAGCTAAGTTTTACTCTTTCTGCGAAAAGAACGGCTTTTCCAGCCAGTTTATCCTCAATAACAATTTCTATGAATATGAAGGTGTTGCTATCTGCGGCACGCGCGGCTGGTTCTTTGAGGAAGAGCGCAGCGGTGAGCACGACGAAAAGGTGTTTAAGCGGGAGCTCATGCGCCTGGAAGCTTCGTTGAAGGCGGCAGGAGACATGACAAAGATCGTGTTTTTGCACTATCCGCCCATCTACAAAGGATACCGCTGTGAGGAGATATTGCAACTGCTGAAGCAGTATGATGTCCGGCAGTGTTTTTACGGTCATCTCCATGGTGCAAGCCACGGATTGGCGCTGGAGGGTCTACACGACGGCATCGATTTTAAGTTAGTGGCGGCGGATAGGTTGAATTTTGTTCCACACACAGTAATTTCCTAAAGTTTTTTCAGAAAAGTATAGACATTTCCGGCTTTCTTTGTTAGAATAATTCGGATGCAAAATTTGTAAATTGATGGGTTCTACGGCCCAACATTAGGAGGATACAAAAATGAACGTAAAGAACATCGAAAAGAAGGGTAACGAGGCTACCATCGTTATCGAGATCGATAAGGAACTGATGGAGTCCGGTGTCAATAAGGCATACATGAAGGCTCGCAAGAACATCATGATCCCCGGCTTCCGTAAGGGCAAAGCCCCCCGTAAGATGATTGAGGCTCTGTACGGCGCTCACGTCTTCTACGAAGATGGCCTGGAAGAGATCTTCCCCGAGGTTTACGAGGAAGCTGTTGTGAAGCAGGACATCAAGGCTGTTGGCCGTCCCAGCCTCACCGATATGCAGATCAGTGACGATAACATCGTCACTCTGACTCTGACCACCGAACTGTACCCCGAAGTCACTCTGGGCGACTATAAGGGCTTGGAAGTTGAGCGCGCCGCTGTAGAAGTCTCCGACGAGCAGGTGGAAGCTGAACTGGACCGCATGGCTCAGAACGTTGCATCCACCGAGACTGTGGAGCGTGCAGCTGAGATGGGCGATACCGCCAACATCGACTTCGAGGGCTTTGACAACGGCGTTGCTTTCGAGGGCGGCAAGGGCGAGAACTTCGACCTGAAGCTGGGTTCCGGTTCTTTCGTTCCCGGTTTTGAGGAGCAGATCGTTGGCATGACTGCCGGCGAAGAGAAGGATATCGACATCACCTTCCCCGAGGATTACAAGGCTGATCTGGCCGGAAAGGCTGTTGTGTTCCATGTGAAGCTGAACAAGGTCACCGTGACCAATGTCCCCGCTAAGGACGACGAGTTTGCCAAGGACGTTTCCGAGTTCGAAACCCTGGACGCACTGAAGGCTGACATCCGTGCAAAGGCTCTGGAGAGAGCACAGAAGCAGAACGATTCCATCTTCGAGCAGGCTTGTGTTGATAAGGCTGCCGAGAATACCACTGTTGAAATGCCCAAGGCACTGGTAGAGGCTGAGCTGGACAACCAGATGGAACGCTTTGGCTATCAGCTGCAGATGAGCGGCTACACCATGGACGCTTACGCCAAGATGATGGGCGGCGACCTGGCTACCATGCGTAACGCCTTCCGTCCCACTGCCGAGAAGCAGGCTAAGATCAACGTGACTCTGGCTAAGATCGTTGAGGTTGAGGGCATTGAGGTTACTGAGGACGAGATCAATGCTGAGCTCGAGTCTGTTGCTAAGCAGTACGAGATGGAAGTTGAGAAGGTCAAGACCATGGTCCCCGCTGAGGAGATCAAGGCCAGCCTGGAGACCCGCAAGGCTGTTAAGGTGATCGTTGATTCCGCCGTTGCCGTTGCTCCCAAGAAGGAAGAGGCTTAATAGGAATAACTTTTCCAATTAATGGTTAGAATGTTTCAAGCCCATGAAAGGAGAC
>JAZRZT010000008.1:0-5901 GCA_045601475.1 Faecousia sp. | reverse complement strand
GGCCGGTGACGAGCTGCGAAGAATGAATATGGAAAATGTCCGGGTGGAGGACCGCCGCGTGCTCTTTTCCGGCGACGAGACCGCTTTGGCAAAGGCCAACGTGTGCCTGCGCACCGCGGAGCGGGTGATGGTGGTGCTGGCTCAGTTTCCCGCTAAGACTTTTGAAGAGCTGTTCCAGGGTGTGCTCCACACCAACTTAGAAGACTTTATCGGCAAGGACGACCAGTTCCCCGTGAAGGGTCACTGCTTAAACAGCCAGCTGATGAGCGTATCCGACTGCCAGGCTATCATCAAGAAAGCCGCCTCCCGTCGCTTGGGCGAGAAGTACGGCCTTAGCTGGCTGCCGGAGACCGGCATTAAATACCAGCTGCATTTCACCATCTTAAACGACCAGGTGACCCTCTCTTTGGACACCTCCGGCCAGGGTCTGCACAAGCGGGGCTACCGGGCCGTGGGCAATGACGCGCCACTCCATGAGACCTTGGCCGCCGGTATGATCCAGCTGACCCGCTACCGGGGCAGAGAATATTTCTGGGACCCCTTCTGCGGCTCCGGCACCATCCCCATTGAAGCCGCTCTTATCGCCAAAAACCGCGCCCCCGGCTTAAACCGTCAATTTGCCGCCCAGGAGTTCCCCTGGATGCCCAAGGAAATCTGGCAGCAGGTGAAAGACGAGGCAAAAGACAAGGAATTTAAGGGCGAGTACCGCATTATGGGCTCGGACAGCGACCCCAGTTGCGTCTCCCTCTCCTTCGCCAATGCCAGAAAGGCCGGCGTTTCCGACTGCGTCACCTTCAAAGACGGCGACGCCACCAAAATGAGCCTGCCCACGGACAGCGGTATCATCGTCTGCAACCCCCCTTACGGCGAAAGAATGATGGAACAGCAGAGCGCCCGCAGGCTGTATTCCGCCCTGGGCCGCCATCTGAAGTTTGCCAACGACTGGAAGAAGTTCATTATTACCTCCGAGCCGGAGTTTGAGCATTGGTTCGGCCGCCGCGCCGACAAAAAGCGCAAGTTCTACAACGGCAAGATCAAGTGTGACTACTATATGTTCACCGACAATTCCCGCAGACAGAAGAAGGGATAACCATGAAACACATTTTTATCGTCAATCCCGCCGCCGGCAGCCGTGACCGCACCAAGGAATACACCAAGGCGATCCGGGAGCATTGCAAAAATCTAGACTATTACATCGAGGTTTCCAAGTGCCCCGGAGATTGCTACCGCATCGCCAAAGAAGCCGCCGAGACAGGCGAAGAAGTGCGCCTGTACGCCTGCGGCGGTGACGGCACACTCAACGAGGTGGCAGCGGGCGCGGCAGGCTATAAGAATGCGGCAGTTACCGTGTTCGCCGGCGGCAGCGGCAACGACTTTGTGAAGCTGTTTTCCGACCCCGATGCCTTCCGGGATCTGCCTCGGCTGCTGGATTGCAAGGAAGAGACCTTCGATCTCATCCGCTGCAACGACGATATCAGTTTAAATATTTGCTCCGTAGGCCTGCACGCCAGAATCGGCACCGATGTTTCCAACTATAAGCGCATCCCCCTGCTCTCCGGCTTCCGGGCTTATGCCGTCAGCGCCGTGGTGAATATTATCCGGGGCATCGCCGAACATTATGTGGTAGAGATCGACGGAGAAACTTTTGACGCCCAGCAGACCCTCATTTGCGCCTGTAACGGCAGATTCTACGGCGGCGGTTTCAACCCCGTCCCCGAAGCCGACCCCACCGACGGCCTTTTGGATGTGCTTTTGGTGAAGAAAGTCTCCCGTCTGCAAGTGCCGGGGGTCATCGGCAAGTATAAGGACGGAAAATACAAAGAACTTTCCCACTTGGTGCGGCATTTTCGCACCAAGGAACTGAAAATCCTTTGCGACAAGCCCACCAGCATCAACTTAGACGGCGAACTGCGCACCGCAAAAGATGTACATATCCGCATCGCCCAGGAAAAACTGCGGTTTTTCTACCCCAAGGACTTAACCTGGCAGGTACAGACACCTGCCCTGACAAAATAAAGAAAGAGAGACAAGGACATGGCAAACTGCATTATTTTCTGCGCCGCGGAATTTGATACCCTGGCAGAGCCCATCGCCCGGGGCGACTATATCATCGCCGCCGACGGGGGCTATTCCCATGTCCAAAAACTGGGTCTCGAGCCGGACTGCGTGCTGGGAGATTTTGACTCCTTAGGCTATATCCCCGACCACGCCAAGCTCTTCCCCGTGGAAAAAGACGATACGGACGCCATGCTGGCTGTCCGCCGGGGACTTTCTTTGGGCTATGACCGATTTTTGCTTTACGGCAGCCTGGACGGCCCTCGATTGGATCACACCGTGGCCAATTTCCAGACCCTTTTGTTCTTGGCAGATCATGGCGCCCAGGGCTATCTCATCGGCCGGGATTATATCGTCACCGCCATTAAAAACGACACCCTCACATTCCCGGAAACTGCCGAGGGCATTTTGTCCGTGTTCTGCATGGGCGAGGATGCCAAGGGCGTAACCTTGGAGAATTTAAAATACCCCTTGGAAAACGGTACCCTTTCCGCCGGCTTTCCCTTAGGGGTCAGCAACCATTTCACAGGCAAGCCCGCCACCGTAACCGTGGCAGAGGGCAAACTCTTACTGCTCTTTGACCGCGCCTGCGGTCTTCCCAGATAGGAGGCGCTTATGGAAGTTACGCCTTTCGAGGGTCTGAGCGCCCAGCAGGTAAAGCGCCGCATGGAGCAGGGTCTTACCAACCGGGTAAGCGACAGCGCCTCCCTGTCCACCGGGCAGATCATTAAGAAAAACGCACTTACCTTCTTTAACCTGATTTTTGTGGTCATGGCGGTGCTCATGCTCCTGGTGGGCTCGTCCATCCTCAATCTCACCTTTATGGTGGTGGTGGTATTTAACACCTGCATCGGCTGTTTCCAGGAGATCCGGGCCAAACGGGCCGTGGAAAAGCTGACCCTGGTGGCCGCCCAAAAACTCCTTGCCGTCCGGGACGGTGAGCTTGTGCCCATCCGCTCCGACCTTTTGGTGCAGGACGATGTGGTGGAATTTTCCCAGGGCGACCAGATCTGCGCCGACGGCGTGGTGCTCTCGGGAGAAATGCAGGTGAACGAGTCCCTCATTACCGGCGAGGCCGACGCCATCGCCAAAGCAACGGGCGATCTCCTGTGCTCCGGCAGCTTTGTGGTGGCCGGCAAGGCCCGGGTACGGCTGACCCGGGTAGGCGACGAAGCCTTTGCCGCCAAACTTTCCGCAGAAGCCAAGAAAAACCCCTCCGCCGCCAAGAGCGAAATGATGCGCTCTTTGGACAAGCTCATTAAGTTCATCGGCTTTGCCCTGATCCCTGTGGGTCTTCTGCTGTTTTTCAATCAGCTGCGTCTGACGGACAATCATATGAGAACCAGCGTGGAAAACACCGTGGCGGCCTTGGTGGGCATGATCCCCGAGGGACTGTACCTCCTCACCAGCGTGGCCATGGCCCTTTCCTCCTTGAAGCTGACCCGCCGGAGAGTTTTGGTGCAGGATATGAACTGCATCGAATCTTTGGCCCGGGTGGATGTTTTGTGCGTGGACAAGACCGGCACCATTACAGAGCCTGTGATGGAATTAGAGCAGGTCGTTCCTCTCACCGACGATGCCCCGGAATACCTGGAGGCCATCCTCACCGCCCTGTATGGGGTCGAGCCGGAAAACGACACCGCCCGGGCGATTGCTGAAATGTTCCCCGGTGAAAGCGACTGGGTATGCCAAAAGCGCATCCCCTTCACCTCCCAGACCAAGTGGAGCGGCGGTGTTTTCCAAGAACACGGCGCATTCTTGGCAGGCGCTCCCGAGTTTATTTTGGGAAGCCGCTACGACTTAGTGAAAGAAACCGCCGAAGGCTGGTCCTGCGCCGGCTACCGGGTGCTGCTGGTGGCCCGCTATGAGGGCGACCCCATCCCCGGTCAGTTGGATGAGCAGGCTGTCACGCCTTTGGCGCTCCTTGCCCTTACCAACCGCATCCGGGAAAACGCCCCGGAGACCTTTGCTTATTTCGCCCAGCAGGGCGTAACCATCAAAGTTATCTCCGGCGACAACCCCGCCACCGTATCCGATGTGGCCCGCCGGGCAGGCATTGAAAACGCGGAAAAATATATCGATGCCACCACCTTGGAAACGGAAGAGGACATCTTCCATGCGGCAGAAACCTACACCGTGTTCGGCCGGGTGACCCCGGATGTAAAGCGGGCGCTGATTCAGGCAATGAAGGCCCAGGGCCACACCGTTGCCATGACCGGCGACGGCGTCAACGATGTTCTGGCCATGAAAGAATCCGACTGCGGCATCGCCATGGCCAGCGGCGCGCAAGCCGCCAGCCAGGTGGCGCGGCTGGTGCTTCTGGACTCCGATTTTTCCGCCATGCCCCAGATCGTGGCAGAAGGCCGCCGGGTGATCAACAACATCCAGCGGGCGGCTTCCCTATTTTTGGTAAAAAACATCTTCTCCATGGGCCTTGCCTTGGTGACGGTGCTCTCGGGACTGCAATTCCCCTTAGAGCCCTTCCATCTGACCATTGTATCGGCCCTTACCATCGGCATCCCCGGCTTTTTCTTAGCCTTGGAGCCCAATTATGAGCGGGTGAAGGGCAACTTCCTCGCCACCACGCTCCGAAAAGCCTTCCCCGGCGGACTCACCAATGTATTCGTGGTGCTCACCGCTCTGGGCTTTATGAAGTTTTTCGCCGTGCCTGCCACAGATGTAAAGAGTATCGCCACGGCAATTCTTTGCACCGTGGGCCTTTCCGTTTTGCTGCAGGTCTGTATCCCCTTTACCAAGCTGCGCCGCTTTGTGTGGGTCGCCATGGCGGTGTGCGTGGTGGGCGCGTTCTTTGTGCTGCCTGTTTTCTCCGACTATCTGAAATTGACCAAAGGCTCTTCCTGGCTCATTTTCCTGGTGGTGCTCATTATGGTGCCCACCGTGTTTTATGCTGTCAACCGGGTGTTCTCCTGGGGCGACGGTTTGTTTGCCCGTTTTGGAAAGAAGGAATGACCCATGCTCACCTATGAACTGAAAAAAGCCCCGGGCGTTCCTCTGTACGAAGCCCTGTACCGCTGTATCCGGGGAGATATCCTGTCGGGCAAGCTCCCCGCCGGAACGAAACTGCCCTCCAAGCGGGCTTTGGCTGCCAACTTGGAGGTAAGCAAGATCACCGTGGAGGGCGCTTATAACCAGCTTTTGGCGGAAGGCTATATCCAATCCCGGGAGAAAGTGGGCTATTTCGTGGAGGAGCTGGAGCGGATCGACCGCCCCACCCCGCAAATCACACCCCCGCAGGAAATCAAGGCATCCTATGTGGACCTGTCCGGGGGCGGCCTGGCCCGATTCCCCTTTTCCGTTTGGAGCAAGCTCCAGCGGAAGGTGATGCTGGATTTGGGTGAAGCCCTTTTGCTTCCCCTGCCCAACCAGGGATTATGGGAACTGCGGCTTGCCATCGCAAACCACCTGGCTCAGTACCGGGGCATGCAGGTCTCTCCGGAAAACATTCTGGTAGGTGCCGGCACAGACTTTCTTTACAACCTGCTGATCCAGCTTCTGGGTACGGATAAAACCTACGCGGTGGAGGAGCCGGGTTACAGTAAGATTCGCATGATCTATGATGCCGGCGGCGTGGAGTGTATCAGCGCCAAGCTGGACCTCCAAGGCGTGATCCCTGACTGTCTTGATCATGCCCATGTGCTGCACTGTTCTCCCTCCCATCATTTCCCCACCGGCATCGTGACCCCTGCCGGACGGCGGCAGCAGCTGTTGGAATGGGCCGCTGCCGGCGACGACCGGTACATCATCGAGGACGACTACGACTCTGAATTCCGGTTCCATTCCCACCCTGTTCCCGCTCTGCAGGCCATGGACCGCCGGGGACAGGTG
>JAZRZT010000007.1:0-2625 GCA_045601475.1 Faecousia sp. | reverse complement strand
CCGATCTTCAGGTCGGTGGTGGTGGCGGTCTTGTTCTCATACTTAATGGAGAATGCCAGTTCCAAATCGGGGTTGTTCCGCAGCTCCACGGGGCTGTTGACCGTCAGGTTGGTGGCTGCTAAATTTTCGATGGAGGAACCGGTACTTGTGGCATTCACCAGGATATTACCTTGACTATCCGTGGTCAAAGTAAGACCCCACCAGTTGGCCTTGCCGATATAAATATTACCGAACTGCTTTGCCTGCTCCATGGTAGGGAACAGGAACTTGCCACGGAAGAGTACCTCATCCAAGTCTCCATTCAAAACAGTAGACACGCTGTGGCCGCTGTTTTGGTTCAGAATCTGGCCGTCGGCAACGCCGAAATCGGAGAAGGTCAGCTTTTCGTAGCCTGCTTCCTCAGAACCGGCTAATGTTACCGCCTCGTTGTCTGCGGCATTGACAGTCATGCCGGACAGCATGGACATGGCCAGACAAACCGAAAGAACGACAGATAGTATGCGTTTCATAAAATGATTATTGAACATATTCTTTGCCATCCTTTCTGCTTAATTTTCGATCACGATCAGAACACCTTCGCCGGCATTCATGGTCAGTTCCAAACGGTTGGTATCCACATAGGAGGTTTCCGCTTTCTGGATCACACGCATGTTGTAATTATCGTAGAAATCCAGGGTGATCTTCTGGGCATATTCCGTATCGTAATTCACCACATAGAAGGCGGATTTGCCCTGATAGTTGAAGCATCCTACCATGCTTTCGCCGGTAATGTTCTTCAGCTCTCTCCAGGATTTGCCTTCCAAGACATATTCCACTTTGTCAAAATGGCCGTCCATGGAAGTGCCGGAGAGTAGAACGCCCTTATTCACAGCGTTCATCAGCACTTCGTCCACAGCCACGATCTGCTTGTTGATCTGCTGGGCGTAGTACCACCAGCGGTTCTTGTTGCCCCAAGCGCCGATGAGGCCGTTACGCTCAAAGTCCAGATCGTCGGTGGAGGTATAAGCAAAGTGGGGCGGCTGCAGAACCGGGAAGTACTGGATACCCTTGGAGCCGTATGCCAAGGCGGTGCTGACCAGCCAGTTGAAAGAGCCTTCCTCCGGATAGTAGCCGTTGGTGTCAAAGTGTTCCTTCAGATCGTTCCACTGAGAGCCTGCCTGCACAAAGGTCCAGAAGGGAATGTTTGCCTCTTCCGCGTTGGAGCGGATCACAGACATATTCTGGAACCACAGGTTGGCATTTTCCAAGGAGTTATTCTCCATGAAGGGATACAGGTCATAGGACAAGAACTTGGTGGGGCAGGTATCAATAAATTCCTGCACATACTGCTCATACAAGTCCATGCCCAGATCGTTCAGGCGGAACAGGTTGCCGTAGGTGGCGATATCCAGCTTCTTAAAATTCTGGAAGGTGGGAGCATAAAGGGCCATGCGAAGGGGGTCATGTTTGTTGTAAACATCACTGGAAGGCTCATCCTTCACGTACACACCCACGCAGGCGGGGTGACCCATGTAGTTACTGACCCGCTCATCCAGCTCCTGCAAGGACAGCGCATCCTCGCCCAAGCTGTTGGAGATCAAGGAGTCTACAACATAAATACCCACGCCGTATTTTTCGCCTAAGTCCAGCAGCTTTTTGGTCAGTTCCGGATATGCGGCAAAATCTGCACCGTTAGAAGAAATGGTGTTGATGCCACAATCCTTTACCATCTGCATAAATTCGTCGGTGATGGATTCGGGAATACTTTGACCGTTGGTGGAATAGGTGTAGGTCTGGGCGCCGTTAAAGCCGATGATGGGCATCACATCGGTACCGCCGATGTAATCATAGGAAAAGTTCACCGCTTCTTCCGCTTCCATAGGCTCTATGGCCGCAGACTTTCCACTGCAGGCGGTCAGCAAGGAGGCAGACAGCAAAATACAGAGCGCCAAACACGCAATACGCTTACAGTATTTCATTTTACGCAGCCTCCTTTTGTTTTTTCTTTTTCAGACACAGCGCCACCACAGCACTTGCCGCCACAGCCACAACGCAAACACCGCCTGTGATCGCAACAGGTGTCCAGTCAGTACCGGACTGCGTCTGCTCTGCAGGACGGAATACCGGTTCTGCCGGCTTGTAGTCGAAATCGTCCTGGGTGATGGTTGCCCCTGCAAATCCGGTGTCCACCACCTTGGCGTCCTTGTCCAGATTGGTCAGCTTGAAATTATCGATGGCAAAGGTGGCATCGTTGACGCTCCAGATCTTGATATAGCCGGTGCGGAAGTCTTCGTAATCCGCCTTGGCGATAACATTAAACTTCTTTGCCTTCAGCGCTTTCATGCCCACCTCCAGATGGCCGTCCTTCATCCGAAGCATAACGGAGAAGCCGTCGTTGGTGGCAGGATCAAAGTAGCCTTTATCGCTATATTGCGCTCTGAATTTCTCAGGCGTATGGTTCATGCCGTGTACGGTGTCCTTGGTAAAGCGAATGGCCTCTGTGGAGGTGGCATAGCCGAAGCTGTTGAAATCCACAGCGTCATCGCCGAAGGATACCAGAAACTCCATGGTAGGCGCAGCTACCATGTTGCCGTTTTCGTCTTTCACCTGATTACGCAAATAGTAGGGCACATCAAAGGTCAGTTC
>JAZRZT010000006.1:0-10450 GCA_045601475.1 Faecousia sp. | reverse complement strand
TGCACACATCGAAGGACTCGACGTGTGCTCTATCGAATCCTCATCTTTCGTTGCCGCCGGATTTGGCACCTTGACGAATCAGGTTGCCGGGTTTCATCGGGCCGTTCCCTCCACCACTCTTGATAAGGCTTGTATGCAGTTCCTGGTTTATTCTACTCGAAATTTGGAAAAAGTCAACTGTTTTCTTCATTTTTTCAAAGAAAAGTTCACAATTCGGTTGTAGACTTTTTTCTAAAAAACTGATATCATGGGAATATATTACTTTGGAGTTGAGCGACTTGCATTTACGAACCAAATTTGAGCGGTTTTGCTACCGCAACCAGGACAAGGGCATCCCCAACCTCATGCTCTATGTGTGCATCGGCGCTGCCATTGTATACCTCATGGGTATGATCAACGGCGGCGAGATCCTTTATGAATACCTGCGCTTTGATAAGGCGGCGATTTTCCGGGGACAAGTATGGCGGCTATTCACCTATGTGTTTACCTATACCCCCGGCGGCGGTATTCTTACACTGCTGTTTTTGTATTTCTTCTACTCCCTGAGCCGTTATGTGGAGCTTTCCATGGGCACCTTCCGGTTTAACCTTTATTACTTTTCCGGTGTGATCCTGATGGACGTGTTTGCCCTGCTGTTCTGCCCCACATCGGACATCCTCATGGGTACGACTCTGGTGCCGGTGGAATATTTTAACTACTATGTCTACGGCAACATGGCCTACTACATGCATCTGTGCATCCTTTTGACCTACGCCACCGCCAACCCGGATGCAAGATTTTTGGTGCTGTTTATTATTCCGGTGAAGGCCTGGGTTCTGGGTGTTGTTTATCTGCTGCTGATCGGCATTGAGATCATCAACATGTCCACGCCGCTTCTGCTTTTCCCCCATAACCTCTTCCCCCTGGTGGGACTGCTCAACTACCTGCTTTTTGCGGGAAAAGATGTGCTGAACCTCTTCCCCTTTATCCAAAGAAATCCCCGCCCTGTTTATCGGCAACCGAAGCGGACAGGCACGGTGCCTTTGAAGCCTAAGCAGCAAGCGCCTAACTATACCCACCGCTGCTGTGTGTGCGGCAAAACCGATGTGTCGAACCCGGAACTGGAGTTCCGCTACTGTTCCCGGTGCAACGGCTATTTCTGCTACTGCGAGGACCACATCAACAACCACACCCATGTACAATAACCTTCCGGGGCTGCCAGGCAGCCCCGATTTTCAAAAGGAGAGAGAATATGGCAAAGTACATCATGACTTTGGACGCGGGTACTACCAGCAACCGATGTATCCTCTTTGATAAGTCAGGACGCATTTGCGCCATGGCGCAGAAAGAATTTACCCAGCATTATCCCCAGCCCGGCTGGGTAGAACACGACGCCCAGGAGATCTTCTCCACCCAGTTGGAGGTAGCGCAAACAGCTATGCGCAATGCCGGTGTCAGCGCCAATGAGATCGCCGCCATCGGCATCACCAACCAGCGGGAAACCACCGTGGTTTGGAACAAGCATACGGGACTGCCCATATGCAACGCAATTGTTTGGCAGTGCCGCCGCACCGCAGGATTCTGCGACAGCCTGAAGGCGGAAGGTTGGGAGAATACCATTCGGGAAAAGACCGGTCTTTTACTTGACCCCTACTTTTCCGGCACAAAACTGCGGTGGATCCTGCAGAACATCCCCGGCGCGAAAGAACAGGCAGAAAACGGAGATCTGCTGTTTGGCACAGTGGAGACATGGCTCATATGGAAGCTCACAGGCGGCAATCATGTGACGGATTACTCCAACGCCTCCCGAACCATGCTGTTTAACATCCACACTTTAGATTGGGATGAAGAAATTCTAAACAAACTGGAGATCCCCCGGTGCATGCTGCCGGAGGTGAAACCGTCCAGCCTTATTTACGGCACTACCGCGCCGAGGTTCTTTGGCGGTCCTGTCCCCATCAGCGGTGCTGCTGGTGATCAGCAGGCAGCCCTCTTCGGTCAGACTTGCTTTACGCCCGGCGATGCCAAGTGTACATACGGCACCGGCGCGTTCTTGCTTATGAACACCGGAAATGCCCCCATTGCTTCCCAAAACGGACTGGTAACCACCATTGCCTGGGGCCTTGATGACAAAGTTGAATACGCCTTGGAAGGCTCAATCTTCGTAGCCGGCGCGGCCATCCAGTGGCTGCGGGATGAACTGGGACTTTTGACATCTTCCGCCGAATCGGAGTTCTTGGCCCGACAGGTGGAAAACACAAACGGCTGCTATGTGGTGCCCGCCTTCACCGGCTTAGGCGCGCCCCACTGGGATGCCTACGCCCGTGGCACTATCGTGGGCCTTACAAGAGGCACAAACAAGCACCACATTGTCCGGGCTACCTTAGACTCCATCGCCTATCAGGTAGCCGATGTTTTAAAGGCCATGGAGGCAGATGCCCAAATGGAAATGGGTACACTCAAGGTTGACGGCGGCGCTGCCGCCAACAACTATCTCCTGCAGACCCAGGCGGACATTATGGGCGCACAGGTGGTACGCCCCCGGTGTGTGGAGACTACCGCTTTAGGCGCTGCCTACCTTGCGGGTCTGGCGGTAGGATATTGGAAGAACACAGAAGACATTCGCAAAAACTGGGCGGTGGACCGCACCTTTGCCCCCGAGATCCCGGAGGCAGAAAGAGCCGCCCGGTGCAGAGGCTGGCGCAAAGCCGTGGCCTGTGCAAAGAATTGGGATTGCGAATAATAAAAAACCTGTCGTACGATGTACGACAGGTTTTTGTTTACTTGCGGCGGTACAGGCACATCTCAAAGGATACGCCTTCTTCCTCGCCACTTTGCAGGATCTCTGCAAGGCACCAGGCAGGATCTTCATCTAAGTTGGGGAAATAAGTATCCGATTCGGGCGTGCAGTGGACTTTGGTCACATAGGCGGTATCGCACAGAGGAAGCATCTGCTTATAAATACTGCCGCCGCCGATGACCATGGCACGCTGGGCAGTCTTTGCAAGTTCTGCGGCCTCTTCGGGGCTATTGCAGACCGTAAAACCGGGAATCTCTGCGGAGCTCCTGGTTAGCGCCACATTCACTCTGCCGGGCAGAGGTTTTTTACCAGGGAAATCCTCGATAGTACGCCTTCCCACGATCACCATTGCCCCCCGGGTGGTCTCCCGGAAGAACTTGCGGTCCGCGGAAAGAGCAACCGGCTGGGTGCCGTCCTTGCCAATCCCCCAGTCATCATATACTGCAACGATCAGTTCCATAGGTCACCTCAGATGGCCATGGGGATCTCAAATTCAAAGGGATGGAACTGGTAGTCTTCCACCTTGAAGCTGTCCTTGGTAAAGCTGTAAAAATCGGTGATGCTCTTATCCAAAGTCACCTTGGGCGCGGGGTAACCCTCACGCTCGAGCATTGCCTTCACTGCAGGGATATGGCGGTCATAGATATGGCAGTCAGCGATCACATGGACCAGTTCGCCGGCTTCCAGACCTGCTACCTGCGCCATCATCATCAGAAGCATGGCGTACTGGCACACATTCCAGTTGTTGGCGGTAAGCATATCCTGGCTGCGCTGATTCAGAATACCGTTGAGGGTATTGCCGGAAACATTGAAGGTCATGGAATAAGCGCAGGGATACAGATTCATTTCATGGAGATCCGCAAAGGTGTAGATATTGGTCATGATACGGCGGGAGGCAGGGTTGTTCTTCAGGTCATAGATCACCCGATCCACCTGGTCGAACATACCTTCCTTGTACTGGTGCTGAATGCCCAGCTGGTAGCCGTAGGCCTTACCGATGGTACCGTCTTCACCGGCCCACTCGTCCCACACATGGCTGCCCAAATCTTCGATGCGGTTGGACTTTTTCTGCCAAATCCACAGAAGCTCGTCCAAGGCGCTCTTCCAGTAGGTGCGGCGCAGGGTCATAAGCGGAAACTCTTCCTTCAGATTATAGCGGTTTACCACGCCGAACTTCTTTACGGTATGGGCGGGTGTGCCGTCTGCCCACTTGGGGCGCACTTCCAAATCGGTATCATAAAAGCCGTTTTCCAGGATATCCAGGCAAGTCTTTCGGTACAGTTCGTCTGCTCTGCTCATGAGAGATCCTCCTTAAGTCTTTTCTTAAGTTACAGTATAGCACAGATTACAACATTTTGCTACAAAAAAATTGACCGATAATACATTATCGGTCAATTCAAAGAAATAATTGTAGGTGTGATGGCGGCGATGTCGTTCAGCGCGAACATATCCACCCCATCTGCGCCCATTTGGGTCAACTCCGAAAAGGCAGGACTGTCATCCCGGAAACAAAACACAGGACTCCATCCACCCCGCAGATTTCTCACCGTACCGTCCCAAGTACCGCCTTTTCCCATGGTGCACTGGGCCACAAAGGTCTTTTCTCCCAAGGCGTGGATAATGCGATTGCGGCTTAAGGCTCTTTGTGGAGAAAACTCCTGGTCGAAATCTTCCTCAGAAAGATACAGCACTCGCTCCCACAGGGGCTGCGCGCCCAAAGCATCGGCAACTACGCTGATCACCATACCGCCATATTTCAGACAGCTGTCCTGGGCGGTCTGATCCGCGCCATGGGCATTGCCGGAAACCAGGGTATAACCTTGCAAGGCAGCCTGTCTTCCCAATTCCTCAGCAAAGGCGCGATTCTCTTCTTTCAGCCGGCGGCTTCCCACCAAGGAGATCATAGGCTGCATCAAGGCGGAGATATCCCCTTTCGCCCACAGGCATCCCGGGGCTTCCAGGCTCAGTTTCTTCCGCACAGCCTGAGGATACAAATCATTCAGCCGGGTGATGGGATAACAGAAAAGGTCTTCCGCCTGCCGCAAATACCGGGCAAGAAGATGTTCTTCCTCCAACAGGCTTTTGACCCGCCAGGCAAAATCCGGGCGGATGCCCATCCCGATGAGATCATCGGCGGTAAGATCCTTATTCTCCAAGGGGCGCTGCATCTGCCGGGCCAGTTTGGTCAGTTCCCGGAACTGGGCAACCGTCAAAGGTTTTCGTTCCGGGCAGCCCAAGTGGGAGGTCAGCAGCAGGAATCCCCGTTCCGCCCCGGTCAACGGAATCGCTTCTTAATGACGGGGGCTTTGACCTCTTCTTCGGTCAAAGTACCGTCAGCGCCCAGAAGCATAGGCTTGATCTGATAATTGGAGAACTTAGCGATCTCGTCCAGCTTGGCCTTCTCCGGGAAGTTGCCCACGATGGACCAGGCAACACCCTTACGCTTGGCGCGGCCTGTTCTGCCAATGCGGTGGACATAGTATTCATTCTCTTCGGGGATGTCGAAGTTGATGACGCAATCCACATCGTCCACATCGATACCGCGGGAAGCCACATCGGTGGCGATCAAGATAGCAAGCTTGCCGTCCCGGTAACGCTGCATCGTCTTCTCCCGCTGACTCTGGCGAATGTCGCCATGGATGCAGTCGGCGTCCATGCCTGCCCGCTGGAAATCATCGGACAGCCGCTGGCACATATGCTTGGTGTTGCAGAAAATGATCACCCGGTCATAGCCCTGGGTACGAATGAGACGCAAAGTAGTCTCCGCTTTTTCCAGGGGGGTGACGGTCATGGAGTACTGGTCGATATCCGGGCGGTCTTCCTTTTTGGGCTCCACGGTGATCTCCACCTCGTCCCGCTGGTACATCCAGGACACGGTCATGACCTCTTGGGAGATGGTGGCGGAGAACAGACCCAGATTCTTGCGGTTTTTGACTTTTTCAATGATCTTTGTCACATCCTTGAAAAAGCCCATATCCAGCATACGGTCCGCCTCGTCCAGCACCACGGTCTGGATCTTGTCCAGGCGGATGTTTTTGCGGTTATAGTGGTCCATAAGGCGGCCGGGGGTTGCCACCACGATCTGGGGCTTCTTTTCCAGCTGCTTTGCCTGACCCACGATACCGGCGCCGCCGTAGAGCACCGCCACGCGGATGCCCTGGTAGTATGTAAGCAGACCGCGCAGTTCGTCACCGATCTGGATAGCCAGTTCCCGGGTGGGCGCCAGGATGAGGCCCTGGACATCACCGCACTGAGGATCCACATGCTCAATCATGGGGATGCCGAAAGCAAATGTCTTGCCGGTGCCGGTAGGTGCCTTGGCAATGACATCTTTCCACTGCATAAATTCGGGGATCGCCTGCTGCTGAATCGTGGTGGGATAGCCGTAGCCCTTCTTCTCTAGAGCCTTCAGCATTTCCTCCGACAGGCCCAGGTCGCGAAATGTAATTTCTTCCATAATCTTTCGTCCTTTAAGAGATTTTTTCTATTGTAGCATTTTTCCGCCGGATATGCAACTACCGCGGATGGTATTTTCCCGTGGACAATCCGCAAATTCTATGTTATACTGTATGTTGATATTTTGTGTTCTTCAGCTTTTTGAGGAGGATCGTAAGAAATGGGTAAGCTAATCGTAATCGAAGGCACGGACGGCTCCGGCAAATCCACGCAATTTGCCCGTCTTTCCCAGCATTTGCAGGAAGATCATATTGCTTTTAAGCACCTGGTATTCCCCCGCTACAAAGAGGAGAGTTCCGCGCTGATCCGCATGTATCTGGGCGGTGAGTTTGGCGACAAGCCTACAGATGTAAATGCCTATGCCGCCTCCGCTTTTTATGCCGTGGACCGTTACGCCTCCTACAAGATGGACTGGGGTAAGTGGTACGAAGAGGGCGGTCTGGTGCTCTCTGACCGATACACCACCTCCAACGCCGTACATCAGGCATCCAAAGAAGAGGGCGAAGATCAAAAAAAGTATCTGCATTGGCTGTATGAATTTGAGTACGAAAAGCTGGGTCTTCCACGCCCTGATCTGACCATCTATTTGGATGTGCCCACGGACTTTACAGAGAAGATGCTCCGGGGCCGCGAGCAGGCAACCAACACCCATGCCGATATCCACGAAAAGGATATGGATTACCTGGCGACCTGCCGCAAAACAGGCCGCGCCGCCGCCGAGTACTACGGCTGGACTGTGATCCAGTGCGTAAAAGACGGCGCTATGCGCACCATCGAGGATATTCACGAGGAGATCTACCGCGCTGTGAAACAGTGCCTGGAGGGATAAGTTATGGTTTACATGTTACTGGGTACCGGCTTCGAAGAGACCGAAGCCATCGCACCCTTGGACCTTCTGCGTCGGGCAGGCGTAGAGGTTTTGACTGTGGGCGTGGACGGCAAGACCGTTTACGGCGGTCACAATATCGGTGTCGTTGCTGATATCGAGATCGGCGAAATGGATCTGACCGCTATGGAGATGATCATCGTACCCGGCGGTCTGGGCGGTGTGGCATCTATTCGGGCAAGCAAAGAAGCGATGGCTGCTCTGCAGTTTGCCAAGGATAACGGTATCTTTACCGCCGCTATTTGCGCCGGTCCTACGGTTTTGGCAGATCTTGGCATCACCGACGGCAAGAATGCTACCTGCTACCCCGGCTGCGAGGGCGGCATGGGCAATGCCAACATGATAAACGCCGCTGCCGTGACTGACGGCAACGTGATCACCGGCACTTCCGCCGGCTGCGCCATCCCCTTCGGTTTGGCATTGATCCAGGCGCTGAAGGGCAAAGAAGCAGCAGACACCGTCGCGGAACAAATCGTGATTCGCTGACAGGAGGTATTGTATGGATAAGAATAACGCCCATACGGGTGATGAATGGTTGGACGAGATCCTGGGCAAACGCAATGTTGCCAGAGAGCTCCGTGCCGACGAATTGGCAGTCGCCGCTGATGGACTGGCCCATCCGGAAGAGACGGATCTGGAACGGATTGTCCAGGAAACTATGGCAGAAAACTGGGGCGATGAGGAGATCTCCGAGCTCCCCGGTCAGCAGTCCTTTGACCAGCTTTCCCAGGGCGCTGCGCCTGCGGAAAATAACGAACCCCTTCCCAAAAAGAAGAGTACCTACCGCTTCCTGGGTATTCCCCATTTGCTGGCTACTCTGATCTGGGCAGGTATCATTCTCTTTGTGGGTATTTCTCTTGGCCGCTTGGCTTGGGTCTGTGCCGCAGACCTGTTGGCCTTGGGCAAAGAACCTCAAGAAGTTACCATCACCCTTTCCGAAGATGACGACATCTCCGATGCCGCAAAGAAGCTGAAGAAGGCGGGTATGATCCGCTACCCTTCCCTGTTTGAGTCTTTTGCCGATCTGACCGGCAAGGGTCAAAAGCTGCTGGAAGGCAACATCACGTTTAACGGCGAGATCGTCTACGACTACAACGCCCTGATCAACGCCATGTCCTACCGAGGCAGCGCTTTGGTTACTGTGGATGTCATGATCCCTGAGGGCTACAACTGCGCCCAGATCTTTGCCCTGCTGGAGGAAAAGAAAGTCTGCTCCGCGGCGGATCTGGAAAATGCCGCTATGACTGCCCAATTTGAAAACTATTGGTGGATCAAGGACATCAAGAGGGACCATAAGTACTGTCTGGAAGGCTTCCTCTTCCCCGACACCTACGAATTTTATATCAACGACAAGCCCGACCGGGTGCTGATGAAGTTCCTGGACACTTTTGACTACCGCTTCTCCCAGAAGATGGTGGACAAGTTTGTGGCTCTGAATCAGAAATACGGCAACAAATTTACTATCTATGATGTGGTGACGATGGCCTCCATTGTGGAAAAAGAGTCTGCCAATGCCGACGAAAGCTATTCCATCGCTTCCGTCTTCTATAATCGCTTGACTCACACCTCCACTTTCGCCCCCTATCTGGGCAGTGATGCCACCATCCTTTATGCCACAGATTACCGGGATAAGGACACATTGACCAGTGACGCCCTCATCAACCAGAGTCCTTACAACACCTACACCAATACAGGACTCCCCCCCACGCCTATCGCCAACCCTGGTCTTGACAGTCTGGATGCGGCTTTGGAGCCTATGAGTACCGATTATTTCTACTTCGTTTACGACAAATCCGCCGGCTGCCACCGATTCTCCAAGACTTTGGCGCAGCATCAAGAGTGGATCAACAAATTGAACCTGAGTTGATAGCATGAAAAAGATCGAACTATTAAGCCCTGCCGGAGACATGGAACGGCTGAAAATGGCTGTTCTCTACGGCGCGGATTCCGTATATCTGGCAGGCACCGACTTTGGCATGCGCTCCTTTGCGGGAAACTTCACCCCGGAAGAGCTACCGAAGGCTGTGGACTTTGCCCACAGTCACGGTGTCAGCGTCCATGTGACCGTGAACACCATGCCGAGAAACGAAGAAGTGGCAAACCTGCCGGCATACCTGGAGCAGCTCCAGGATGCCGGCGTGGATGCCCTGATCCTGGCGGACATGGGTGCTTTCACTTTGGCAGGCAAGTACGCCCCCAAGTGCGCCCGACACATCTCCACCCAGCAATCTATCGCAAACTACGAGTGCGCGAAGGCTTGGTATGACTTAGGCGCAAGCCGGGTGGTTTTGGCAAGAGAGCTTAGCTTGGAGGAGATCCGCACGATCCGGGAAAAGACCCCCAAGGAACTGGAAATCGAGACCTTCGGTCATGGCGCGATGTGCGTCAGCTACTCCGGTCGGTGTCTTCTCAGTAACTACATGACCGGCCGGGACTCTAACCGTGGTGCTTGTGCGCAACCCTGCCGTTATCAGTACACCCTCATGGAAGAAAAGCGTCCCGGGGAGTACTTCCCTGTTTTCGAGGATGAAAAGGGTACATATATTCTAAATTCCCGGGATATGTGCATGATCGACCATCTGAAAGATCTCCAGGACGCCGGTGTGGACTGCATCAAGATCGAAGGCCGGGCAAAATCCGCCTACTACGCCGCCATCGTCACCGGTGCCTACCGCCACTGCATTGACGATGTGGCCGCCGGACGTCAGATCGATCCTGTTTGGCGGGACGAGGTGGAGCATGTCTCCCACCGAATCTACTCCACCGGCTTCTACTACGGTTTCCCCGGACAGTATACAGAGAACTCCCGCTACATACGGGAATGGCAGGTATGCGCCATCGTGGAAGGCTGTGACGAAAATGGCAAGGCCCTGTGCAGCCTGCGGAACAAATTCGCCAAAGGCGACGCTCTTGAGGCTGTTGGCCCGAATCTGAGACCCTTTGCCATAACCGCCAACGATATGAAGGATATGGATGGAAATGTCTTGGATGAGCCCAGAACACCCCAGATGAAGTTCTATCTGCAACTGCCTCAGCAAGTCCCTGCCTATACAATCTTAAGAAGAAGCGTAGACCTCTCTGCAAAATAAATATCTTCCCCCACAGAAAACTCTGTGGGGGATTTTTCTATGTAAAGCGCACTTGACATTTTAGATAACATATGATATACTCCTCATGTAAAGGTTGCTTTACATAAGGAGGCTCTCTATGAAGAACAGAATTGAGGAAATTCGGAAAGAAAAAGGAATCCGCCAGGAGGATTTTGCTAAGGAACTGGGAGTTTCCCGGCAGACCATCAGTTCCCTGGAAACAGGACGGTATAACCCCTC
>JAZRZT010000005.1:0-6520 GCA_045601475.1 Faecousia sp. | reverse complement strand
CTTTGCGATCACCTTCTGCCAAAGGGAGGGGGCGCAGATATGGCCGATGGCTCTTGCCGCGCCGGACACGGCGGTGTAGAGGGCTTTGCCGTCGGCAGCTTCCTTGGGAATATAGATGTAGCCGATCCGCTCGCCGGGCAGACTCAAGGACTTGGAATAGGAGTAGCACACAATGGTGTCCCGGTACAGCGTGGGGATAAAGGGTACTTCTACCCCGTTGTAAGCCAATTCCCGGTAGGGGTCGTCGGACACGATGTAGATGGGGTGGCCATATTCCGCGGCTTTCTTGCTTAAAAGCTCGCCCAGAGCCACCAAAGTTTCCCTGGTGTACACCGTGCCGGCGGGATTGTTGGGAGAGTTCACGATGATAGCGGCAGTATTCGGGGTGATTGCCTTTTCCACGGCTTCCAGATTGATCTGAAAGTCGGGAATGTCCGGGGGAACGACCACGAATTTCGCGCCGGCAGACTCCACAAAGGGACGGTACTCCATAAAGTAGGGGGCCAATGCGATGATCTCCGCACCGGGGAAGGTCAGTGCCTGGAAAACGGCAGCCAGTTCCGGGGATGCGCCGCAGCCGATGAACAGCTCTTCGGGGGTAATGCTTGTTCCGAAACGGTTGTTCAGATCGTCGGCGATGGCTTTACGGGTGGCATATTCACCCACTGCCGGGGTGTAGCTGTGGACAGCAAGGGGGTCTTGTTCCAGCAGCTGCCGGACGGCGTCCGTTACCTCTTTTGGGGTAGGCAGGCTGGGGTTGCCGATGGTGAAGTCCAAAATATTCTCTTTGCCGATCTGGGCAGCCCGCTTTGCGCCGTACTCGGAAATTTCCCGGATCGCGCAGCTGTTAGCGCCTAAGGCATAGGCAGTTTTGTTATACATAGGTCATACCTCATAAAGGGGACAGGGCGGGTCAAACCGCTGGGGCTTGTATGTAATGGAGCCGATGGGTTTGCCGCTGATGCCGTACTTGGGGTTGTAGCCGAATAGGTTTACATAACGCATAAGGTCGTCTTTTTCCTGCTCCATGGCTTCCATCACCGCCACGGTGGCCAAAACATCGTCCACCGCCCGGTGGGAGTTGACCACTTTATCCGAAAGGCCGTACACCTCAATGGCGTTGCACAGCTTGTGGGGATAGCTGTGGCGGTCTTTGTAAACGGTGAGAAGGTCTAACTTGTCCTTACCCTTCAGGATGGCAGGATCGCCGTCCCGCATCAAAAGGTAGAACAAAAAGCACAGGTCAAAATGGGCGTTGTAGGCCAAAAGCAGGGTGTTGCCTGCCATCATTTCGGCGATATCCCGGCACACCCGGGTCTTGGGGATGCCCTTTTCCCGCAGGTCCTGGTTGGAAATGCCGGTGAGGGCCTCGATCTGGGGCGGCACGAAGCCGCCGGGGCTCAGGGTGATCAGTTCATCGTACTCCTGAATGACCGTGGGGATGCCGTCTCGCTTTTCCACCACCACGGCGGCAAACTCGATGATCTCATCCCGGCTGTATTGCAGACCGGTGGTTTCGGTGTCAAAAAGCACCAGCCGGTCGTATTTGGCAAATAAGGCGTCAAACATATCTATTCTCCTCTATAAAGAGCCAAGCCCCGACGGAACTTACTGGCTTTTTCCGGTAGCAAGCCGTAAGCGGCGGCCAAAAATGCGCCGTAGGCAAGGACGGCTTCCTCGTTTCCCTCTTTCAGCTCCACCTCTACCTCGCACAGGGGGATTGTTCTTCCACCGCCGTACAACTCACCTTGGTCCAGGGCCAGCTCCATGGTTGCGCCCTGCCAGGTGAGGGTTTTGGCGATGCGGGTAAACCTGGCGCCGCATACCTCTTTTAAGGAAATGCTTTCCAACTCGGCAATGCCGGAAAGTTTACATAACATGGGGAGTGCTTCTTCAATGGTGTCGCACACCACCTCGAATTCTTTTCTTCCCAAACCGTCTGTGGGGGTCTTAAGGGTGCAAACGGAGGTCTCGTTTTCCATTCTGCGGCGAAGGGTGTACTTCTTAGCGGAAAGAGCGCCGTCTACGGCGTCGTAATAGGTGGTGTGCATATGGAAGATTTTCTCGTCCCCCGGGATATCCCGGCGAAGGTTCTGCAAGGCGGTTTCATTCGCCCGGTATTTCAGTTCAAATTCAATGGCCATAAGACACCTCCTTGCTGTTTACGCCATTATACAACAGGGAAAATCTTGCGTCAAACAGTTCTTTTGAGAGAAATATTTTTGCGCCCCACCGTTACGACAGAATCCTGTTTGAGAAGGTGATACTATGCACCTATCACAAAGGATGGGGATGGTTTTAGATGTTGATGTCCGTAGAAGCTTATGTACGCCAGGGACGGCACACCGTAAGACGGTGGATGGTAGATCCGAGAATGCAGGTGATCTGGCGCTGCCTTGCCTATTTTGGGGCGGGCTTCGGTTTGTCGGCGGCCAGTTTGGGCAGTTTTGCCATGCCTCTGGCCATGGCCTTGGTGTGCGCCGTCAGCGGTTGGTCTGCCATGCTGGCGGCAGCCGGCGGAAGCTTGGGATATTTGGTGTTTTGGGGAAGCGCCGGATATCAGGGGCTGATCTGGCTGTTTGTTGGCTTGGGGGCGGCTCTTTTTTTGGGCGATCGCAAGATCACCGCCCAAGCGCCTTATCTCATGCCGGCGGTGGCGGGATTTATTGTGTCGGCAGCCGGGGTGGCGGCCCAGCTGTGGATGCGGGATGCAACCCCCATTCCTTATTACATATTGCGGATCGTATTAAGCGCGGCAGCTACCTGGGTGTTTGCCCAGGTGATGCGGGGGAGAAACCCGGTGCTGGAATGGATCACCTGGGGCTTTGCGGTGCTGGCCCTGGCGCAGATTCTGCCGCTCCCCTATTTGGGACTGGGCTACATCACCGCCGGCGGCTTGGCGGTGGCTTCTGCCTTCCCAGCGGCGGCCCTGGCTGGGGTGGCCCTGGATTTGGCGGATGTGACCCAGGTGCCCATGACGGCGGTGCTTTGCGGCGCGTATCTCGTTCGGTTTTTGCCCCGGTATCCCAAATGGCTTGCCAGCATAGCGCCCTGCGCGGTATGCGTGGGGATCATAGCCTTAAACGGGATTCCGGATGTTGCGCCCCTGCCGGGGCTGCTTTTGGGCGGCATTGTAGGACAATTCCTGCCCTCCCCTGCAAAACTTTCCCACCGCCGGGGTGAGACCGGGGTGGCCCAGGTGCGGCTGGAGATGGCAGCGGGTGTGCTTGCCCAAACGGAGCAGATGCTTTTGGAAACGGCGGAGAAACCTGTGGATGAGGACGCGTTGGTGGTCCGGGCGGCGGAACGGGCCTGCGCCGGCTGTCCCTGCCGTAAGACTTGCAAGGACGCAGAGCGTCTTACTCAGCTGTCGGCGCCTCTTTTGCACAAGCCGCTTACAAATACCCAGGAACTGCCCATCGTCTGCCGCAAAAGCGGTCGCTTTTTGGCGGAATTGCACCGGGCCCAGGAACAGCTGCGCTCTATCCGGGCGGACAGGCTGCGCCAGCAGGAGTATCGGGCGGCGGTGGTACAGCAGTATCAATTTCTATCTACCTATTTACAGGATCTTTCCGACCAGCTTGCCTACCGCCCTGACAGCGCAAAGGCCCATTACAGTGCCTATACCCGGATCTTTGGCAACTGTCCCAAGGAGGATAATGGCGACCGGTGTCTCATGTTCCCCGGCACGCGCTGCCGGTACTATGTGATCCTGTGCGACGGAATGGGCACGGGATTGGGAGCGGTGCGGGAAGCAAAGACCGCCGGAAATATTCTGCAAAAGCTTTTGACCGCCGGGTATCCCGCGGCCTATGCTCTGCGCACCTTAAACAGCCTGTGCGCCCTGCGGGAGCGGGCCGGGGCGGTGACTGTGGATCTTTTGGAACTGGAATTGGATACGGGCAAGGCGTCCCTTTATAAATGGGGCGCAGCGCCTTCGTATATCGTGACAAACTTTGGCGCGGACAAGGTGGGTTGCGTGACACCGCCTCCGGGCATTTCCGTCACAGACACCCGGGAGACCGTGGAGCGGTTTGCCCTGCGCCGCGGGGAACTTTTGGTGATGGTCAGCGACGGCGTGGAGCAGGAAGGCGCATTGCGCTGCTGTCAGACCATGGCGGGTGCGCCCCCGGCGGAACTGGGCCCTGCCCTACTGGCAGACAGTCGGCGGGAGGACGATGCCACAGTGGTGGTGATCCGCCTGGACGGAATAAAATAAAAGAGGTATCTTGCGATACCTCTTTATAAGGGAAATTGTTTGATTTTCGCGAACCGACGGGGATACTGGGCGGGGGTGGGCGCCACCTTTTTGAGAACGATCACCGTATGGGCGGTGCCGTCCACAGGGAACTCTTCCACCTTTTCCAGCTGTAAACCCAATTTCTTAATCGCATTTTTGGCCTCCGCAAGCTCCTCATGGACGGCGGTACCCTTCATAGCCAACACCTTGCCGCCCACTTTTACATAGGGGGCGGTGAGCTCCAGCAGGATATTCAGACGCGCCACAGCCCGACTGGTGGCAATATCATAGGACTCCCGGCAGGTGGTTACAAACTCTTCGGCCCGGGCGGTGACGCAGGTTGCGTCCACACCCAATTGGGGAAGAACGGTGTTTAACCAATTCATCCGCTTGCCCAGAGAGTCCAAAAGTGTCAGTTCCGCGCCGGGACAGGCGATTTTCACCGGCACGCCGGGAAATCCTGCGCCGCAGCCCACATCGATGACCTTTTTGCCGGCCAGGTCTTCCAAGGTCAGCAGGGAAAGACTGTCCAGAAGGTGCAGTTTTGCCACCTGGGCAGGCTCTGTGATGGCGGTAAGGTTCATGACCTTATTCTGTTCCACAACGGCGCAGCCAAAAGCGCACAGCTGTTTTTGGGTCTCCTCCGCAAGGGTAAGGCCCAATTTGGGCAGGCCCTGGGAAAGGGTGGTAAGCATTTGTGTCATATCAGTTCTTCTTCAGTTCAGAGACGGCGGGCTCGGTGTATTTCAGATCCACCTGGGTGCTGTCCAGGGGGTCAAAGGGCTTTTCTTCCACTTTGCTCAGCGGGGTGACAAACTCCTGGATATACCAGCAGGTAAGCAGGTCTGCCGCGTCCGGTGCGTTGGTTTTCGCTTTGGGCAGGTCTTTGATCACATCCGAAATAACGGGAAGATCCCGCTCCAGAATGGGATTATTTCCCTCTTTGGTCTGGGCAGCGCAGGTCTGGGCGGTGCTGGTGGGGATGTCCGCCAGGGCGTTGTAGCAGTATGCATAGGCGGTCAAATAGCCCACATACTGGAATTCCACGGAGGAATTGGACTTGCATGCCAAAAATGCGGAAAATTTTGCTTCTTCATAATCAGAAATGCTCATGCGCCGCGCCATTTCCATGCACATCACAAAGGGCTGGCCCAAATCGGGTGTGCCGGGGTCAACGGCAGATTCGCCGGTAAGGGGCATGGTCTTGCTGAGGGTACCGATGAGATTCATCTTTTTGACAGGGGCGGTGGAGCCTGCGTAAATGGAGATGGCATCCTGATAAGCCAGGGTCTTAAAGCCGTCACCGGCCTGTTTCGCCAACGCCTCAAACTTGGGAAGTTCGGCTCTGCCCTTGCCGTCCCGGGAGATCTCTCCGGCCAGTTTATTGGCCTGATCCCGGAAATACACAGCCGCATCGTTGAGTCCGGACACAGTATACTCTGCCACTTCCAGACGGACGTCTTCAGAAAGGGGGCCGGTGTAGTCGTTGAGTCCGTACACCACAGTGGTGCACATACCCAGGAACATGATAACGGCCAATGCCCAGCCGGTCATTTGGATGGGATTCCAACGCAAAATCAGGATCATCATGATGGCAACCACCGTGGCCGCAATCAGTGCCAAAATCACGGCATTCCAGATGCAGAAGCTGACACCGCTGCTCCAGTCGGCCAAAGTGGAAATGACGATGCGGGTCATGTAGGGATAGACCATATCCACAAGGACACTGTGTGCATTGGCAAACGCCACCAGCGCAATGGTGATGGCGGCAAAAATGGCAGCCACGATATAACCGCGCCAATATTTCAAAGGAAACGCCTCCTTTACTCTCGTGTATCAAAGGATAGTATAACACATTTTCGGGTGCTTGTCTGCCCCCAATTTTAGTTTTTCTCCGAAAGTACGCCCAATAAGCCGTCTTTATATACGCCGGTGACGGTCACATCCCGGCACAGATTGTGCAGGTTTTCGCCGGGAACGTATACCTTCACATAGTTGGGCGCATGGCCTGTGAAGTATGCTCCCTCCGGCTCTTCAAAGAGAACGGAAAGGGTGGAGCCCACAAGATTCTCCCGGTAAGTTTGGGACATGGTTTCTGCCACGGCGATGGCGGCTTTGCTCCGTGCTTCTTTTACGGCATTGGGGTGCTGCCCGGGCATCTTGTCCGCGGGCGTGCCGGGACGGCGGGAATAGGGGAAAATGTGCATATCCGCAAAGCCGCATTTTTGGATAAAGGCAAGACTTTCCCGGAATTCCTCTTCCGTCTCGCCGGGGAATGCT
>JAZRZT010000004.1:0-5172 GCA_045601475.1 Faecousia sp. | reverse complement strand
GGAACTTGTTGGTCCTCTGCACAAGAATAAGTTTACCCGGGCGCTCATTAAGCCCGTGCTGGACACCAGTCATGAGCTGGCAAGCCCCAGCGCCCAGCCCGCCCGCTGGGCCCCCGATATCGAGTGCCCCGAAATGACCGTGCATCAGATCCACGAGATCATTGAGGCTTTCGCCAAGACCGCCAAGCTTTGCAAGGAGGCCGGTGTGGACGGCGTGGAAGTCCATGCGGTGCACGAAGGTTACCTTTTGGATCAGTTCGCCATCGAGTTCTTCAACAAGCGTGAAGACGAGTACGGCGGCAGTTTTGAAAACCGCTACCGCTTTGCCGCAGAAGTGGTGAAAGCCATCAAGGAAGCTTGCGGTGACGACTTCCCCGTTTCCCTGCGTTACTCCGTGGAGTCCAAGCTGAAGGGCTTCCAAAAGGGTATCGTCCCCGGCGACGACGCCAAGGAAATGGGCCGTGGTATGGCGGAGTCCGAGCGGGCCGCCAAGTACCTGCAGGATGCCGGCTACGATATGCTCAACGCCGACAACGGTACATATGACAGCTGGTACTGGGCGCATCCGCCTATGTACATGCCCCAGAACTGCAACTTAGACGATGTGGCACACATCAAGCAGTTTGTGGATATCCCCGTGGTTTGCGCCGGCCGTATGGAGCCCGATGTGGCTGCCCAGGCCATTGCCGAAGGCCGTATCGACGGCATGGGCGTTGCCCGTCAGTTCCTCACTGACCCCGAATGGATCACCAAGATGATTGAAGACCGTGTAGAGGACATTAAGCCCTGTATCTGCTGCCACAGCGGCTGCTTCAACTTCTCCTCCTCCAAGGGTCACTATAACACCCAAGATCTCACTGACACCATGGGCCTTGCCCGCTGCGCTCTGAACGCAGAGACCATGCAGAGCACCAAGCACTACATTGCCCCCGCCAAGGTTTCTAAGAAAATCGCTGTTATTGGCGGCGGTATCGGCGGTATGGAAGCCGCTCTGGTGTGCGCCAAGCGCGGTCACACCGTGACTCTGTACGAAAAGACCGGCGATCTGGGCGGCGTGTTCATTGCCGCCGCAGCCCCCTCCTTCAAGGAAAAGGACAAGGCGCTGATCGCATGGTACAAGCGGGAACTTGGCAAGTACCCCTCTATTGAGGTCAAGCTGAACACTCCCGTCACCGATGTGGAGTCTTTGGACGCTGACGAAGTGATCGTGGCCACCGGCGCAGAGGCCAACCGCATCCCCGTCCCCGGCTTCTCCTACGGCATCCAGGCTGTGGATTACTTGCTGGGCAACCGTCCTGTGGGCGACAATGTGGTCATTATCGGCGGCGGTCTGACCGGTTGCGAGATCGCATACGATCTGTACCTGCAGGGCAAGAAGCCCACCATCGTGGAAATGCAGGACGATCTGATCACCACTCCCGGCGTGTGCCTGGCTAACACCAGCTTCCTCCGTGACTTCTTTGAGGCCAACAATGTACCTGTCCACCTGGAGACCAAACTTTGCGAAGTTCGTCCCGATGGCGTTACCGTGGCAGACAAGGACGGTCAGCGCTTTGAGATCCCCGCTGACAACGTGATCGTCTCCGTTGGCTACAAGCCCGCTCCCGTTGCCAAGAAGAGCAAGCATGTGCACATCATCGGCGATGCCGCGAAAGTCGGCAACCTGCGCTCTGTGATTTGGGGCGCATGGGATACCTGCATGAAGCTGTAAGAGAAAGGAGATACCCTATGTTCTTAACTGATGAACAACAGGCCATTTTGAACGGCTCCAAGGGCGAGACTATGGCAAAGGTCATGAAGACCCTGGTCATGTACGGCGATGCCTTCGGCGCTGACAAGATGGTGCCTGTCACTTCCGATTACAACCACCTGGTTACCTCTTTTGGTCTTAAGATGATGAAGCCTGTATTCGATCTGATGCAGCAGCTCATCGACGCCGGCGCTATCTCCTCTCAGAAGTTCTCTGTGGACCCCCGGCCTGTGGATAAGAACGTCCCCGCCAATTTCCTGCAGAACTTTATCTTCAACAACATCATGTACGCCACCCAGGACAGCTACGAAAAGCAGCTGCAGCAGCTGGGCCTTATGAACGACAACGCCTTCACCTGCGCCTGCTATCTGGATCAGGTGGGCAACAAGCCCAAGAAGGGCGATGTCCTCAGCTGGGCAGAATCCTCCGCTGTGGTGTATGCCAACTCCGTGTTGGGCGCCCGGTGCAACCGCAACTCCGGCATTATGGACATCATGGGCTCCATCGCCGGTTTCGTACCCAACTTCGGCCTGCTCACCGACGAGGGCCGTAAGGCTACCTGGATCATCAAGGTAGAGACCACCAAAAAGCCCGAGGCACAGCTTTTGGGCTCTGCCATCGGCATGAAGGTCATGGAAGATGTGCCCTACATCACCGGTCTTGACAAGTGGATCGGCAGGGAGCTGAACGAATCCGCCTGCGCCTATCTGAAGGATTTCGGCGCTGCCACCGCATCCAACGGTGCTGTGGGTCTTTATCACATTGAAAACCTGACGCCCGAGGCTGTGGAGCAGGGCGCAGGTCTGATCGCAGAGGGTGCTAAGGTTTACGACATTGACGACGCGGAACTGCAGAAGGTCCAGGACAACTACCCCGTCATCTGGAAAAAGGCAGACGCAAAGCCCAAGCTGTGCTTCATCGGCTGTCCCCATCTGAGCCTGCAGCAGCTGAAGGATTGGACTGTGAATGTGGAAGAGGGCCTGAAAGCCAGCGGAAAGAAGAAGGTCTGCATCCCCACCGTTTTCACCACAGCCCCCGCTGTGAAGGAAGAGTTTGAAAAAACCGGGTACGCCGCCCGCTTGAAGGCTACCGGCGTCATCCTCTCCTACATCTGCCCCCTGATGTACATGAACAATCCCCTGTGCGGCAAGATGCCTGTCATCACCTGCTCCAACAAGCTGCGCACCTACACCACCGCACGGTACTACACCGAAGCACAGATCCTCGACAAGATTACGAAAGGAGTGTAATGGGTATGAGAGAATTTAAAGGTCGCGTCATCGCTCCCGGCACTGTCACCGCAGAGGCTCTGGTCTCCCATGGCGGTCTGAATACCCTGGCCTCCTTCCAGAAGGCCCTGCAGTTCGGCGACAAGACCGCCACCTGCGGCGATCAGAACAACCCCGATCTGTATAACAAGCAGATGCTGGGCAAAGCCCTGTGCCTGCCCCAGACCATCGGCTCTACCACCGGCGGCTTGGTGCTGTACTGCGCCTGCGCCATGGAGCGTCAGCCCGCTTGTATGCTGTTTAGTAAGCCCATCGACTCTCTTGCTGCCGCCGGCTCTATCCTGGCTTCCGTGTGGCTGCCCGACGTGAAGATGCCCGTTGTGGACAGCTTAGGTGAAGAGTTCTTAGACTACGTGAAGGACGGCATGTCCATCACCATCCAAGAAGACGGCACCGTGTGTGTTGACTAAGATAAAATAACAAAAAACACCCTGATTCCTCGGAATCGGGGTGTTTTTATATTTCAATTGTTTCATTCATGGATAAAATGACAGGTTTCTTCTCTTCATTTTCCAGAACAGCATTTACCGCGTCCCACAGGCCGATGGTATCCTCTTCCCTTTTAGGCATGTGCAGAAGCACCACATGCTCCGCGCCCAAAGATTTCGTCAGCGCCCAGCCGCTGGGGGTGTTGGCATAGGCATAAGGCACTACCAGCACATCCGGCTTGGGAAGATCCTTGCCCCGCCACTGCATGGGGGCGGCATCGCCTAAAAACCACACTGAGCGGCTGCCCTGCACAACAAAGCTGGCATGCTCCACATCCTTGCCTCCGAGACCGATATGTCGGCTGGGAACAGGCAGGATATAAACGCCCTTTACCACCGTATCTTCCATGGTAGCCTTGCTGCCGGGAAGTGAGGTAGGACCCAAAATGACCCCGCCCGTCTGCTTTTGATACGCAGCAGCGAAGGTGGGGTCATAATGATCTTTATGGGCATGAGTAAATGCAATCACATCCGGAAAGCGCTGCTGAAGGGCTTCCCGTTCCTGAGGGGGCGTGGCCGGGTAGGGCTTGACCTCCCGGCACACGCCGTCCATTAGGATCGTTATGCCGTCCAGCTCAAGCAGAATACCTGCATTGGCTGTCCGTCTGATTTTCATTTAGGATTACACGCCTTCCTTTGCGCGGCGGATAACTTCCTCGACGGAAACCTTTTCCTTCACGGTGTAGCCGTTCAGGGGCACCAGCTTCTCGTGGATTGCATCCAGGATCCAGCTTGCCTGGGGGAAGAAGTACTCGTCGAACTCGAAGGGAGGAGTGATCCAGTTCTTAGCACCGATGACAACGGGAGGTGCATCCAGATCGTCGAAGCACAGCTCGGTGATGTTACGAGCAACGTCGTTCATGAAGCAGCCACGGGCGCAAGCACCGGACACCAGGACAACACGGCCGGTCTTCTTGACGGACTCGATGATCTTGGTGTAGTCCAGGGGCACCATGGAGTGCAGGTTGATCACGTCAGCCTCCATACCGTACTTCTCGGACAGCTCCTTCACGGCGTCCATAGCACGGTACAGAACAGCGCCCAGGGTCAGGATGGTGACATCCTTACCGTCGCGGACCTTGTTCACATCACCGATGGTGATCTCGTAGCGCTCTTCGGGAACGCCGCCTTCGTGGAACTGCTCGCCCACGTCGTAAATTCTCTGGCTCTCGAAGAAGACCACAGGGTCAGTGCCCTTCAGAGCGGTCTCCATCAGGCCCTTAGCTTCCCAAGGAGTTGCGGGGAAGCAGACCTTCAGGCCGGGGATATGTGCACACAGTGCGGTCCAGTCCTGAGAGTGCTGTGCGCCGTACTTGGAGCCCACGGAAACACGCAGGACCAGGGGCATCTTCAGGATGCCGGCGGACATGGACTGCCACTTGGCCATCTGGTTGAAGATCTCATCACCGGCGCAGCCGATGAAGTCAGCGTACATCAGTTCCACCAGAGCGCGGCCGCCAGACATTGCGTAACCGACAGCGGTACCAACGATAGCGCCTTCAGCCAGGTTGGAGTTGAACAGACGGCAGTGAGGCAGAGCGTCCATCATGCCACGGTACACTGCGAATGCGCCACCCCAGTCACGGCAGTCTTCGCCGTAAGCGATCAGAGTGGGATCCTCGTAGAAGCGGTCCCAGATAACCTC
>JAZRZT010000003.1:0-5125 GCA_045601475.1 Faecousia sp. | reverse complement strand
ATCACCAAGATCGCACTGTAATTATGACAAGATGCGAGTTCTTTATGGACGGTGACCGCATTACCGGTTTTTCCGTCAGTGGCCACAGCGGTTACGCAGAAGCAGGTCAGGATATTGTCTGCGCTGCCATCTCCGCCATCGTCACCATGGCCGAAGCCACCATCAATGATGTGTGCGGCGCAAAGGCCAAAGTTCGAGTCAAGGAAGCGGACGCCCGTATCACTTTGACTCTCCCCTCTTCCTGCGATGAGGAAGAAACCGTGCAGGCAGTTCTGTCCGGCATGCTTTTGACCCTCGTCAATCTCGCAGAAGAGCATTCTGATTATATCGAAGTTTTGGAGGTGTAACACCATGCTGAAGATTGGTATTCAGTTTTTCGCTCACCACAAGGGCGGCGGTTCTACCAAGAACGGTCGTGATTCCGAGGCTAAGCGCCTGGGCGTGAAGCGCGCTGACGGTCAGTTCGTTCTGGCCGGCAACATCCTGGTTCGCCAGAGAGGTACTCACATCCACCCCGGTGTCAATGTGGGTATCGGCAGCGATGACACCCTGTTTGCTCTGATCGACGGTACCGTCAAGTTCGAGCGCAAGGGCAAGGATCGCCGTCAGTGCTCCGTCTACGCTGTTCAGCAGTAATCACGGATCATTTTATGGCTAAGAAAAGCTGCTGCAATTATTGCAGCAGCTTTTTTCTTCCAATTGATAATTGACAGCGGACAATCCATAATAAAATTGTCCTTTGTCCAGTGTCAATTCCCACATCCTTTTATAGGAGGTTTTCCCATGTTTGTAGATAAAGTGCGAATTACGGTGATCGGCGGTCGCGGTGGCGACGGCGCGGTTGCCTTCCACAGAGAAAAATATGTGGCAGCCGGCGGTCCCGACGGCGGCGACGGTGGTCACGGCGGCAGTGTCATTCTGCGGGTCAACGACAACCTCACTACCCTTTTGGACTTCCGCTATAAGCGCAAGTACGCCGCCCAGGCAGGTATGAACGGCCAGGGCCGGAAAATGAGCGGTAAGCGGGGCGAGCCCCTCATCATCCAGGTGCCCAGAGGTACGGTTGTTCGTGACGCCGAGACCAATCAGATCATTGTGGATATGTCCACGGGCGAAGATTTTATGCTGGCAAAAGGCGGCCGCGGCGGCTGGGGTAACGCCCATTACGCCACCCCCACCCGGCAGGTGCCCCGCTTTGCCAAGGCAGGTCTGCCCGGCCAGGAGCGGGATGTGATCCTGGAGCTGAAGCTGCTGGCAGACGTGGGTCTGGTGGGTTTCCCCAATGTGGGCAAGTCCACCCTCCTTTCCGTCACCTCCGACGCCCGCCCCAAGATTGCCAACTACCACTTCACCACCCTGTTCCCCAACCTGGGCGTGATCTACGTGGACGAGGGCGTTTCCTTTGTCATGGCAGACATCCCCGGCATTATCGAAGGCGCAGCCGAGGGCGCGGGTCTGGGTCACGACTTCTTGCGGCACATTGACCGCTGCCGCCTTTTGGTCCATGTGATCGATGTTTCCGGCAGTGAGGGCAGAGACCCGGTGGAGGATTTTGACGCCATCTGCGAGGAGCTCCACAACTACAGCGTGGATCTCGGCGACCGGCCCATGATCGTAGCCGCCAACAAAATTGACCTCATGATGCCCGAAAGCGACAACTTGGAGCGCCTGCGCGCCCATGTAGAAGCCGCCGGCTGTGCGCTGTACGAGATCTCCGCCGGTACGACCCAGGGCACCAGAAACCTCATGCGTGTGGTTGCCGAGAAGCTGCGCACCCTGCCCCCGGTGACCATTTACGAACCGGAGTATGTGGAAGTGGTCGCCGAGGCCGGCGATCCCAAGGAACTGACCATCGAGCATTTGGGCAACACCTGGCTGGTCACCGGCACCTGGCTGGAGCGGCTCATTTACAACATCAATTTTGATGATTATGAGTCCCGGAACTACTTCGACCTGCAGCTGAGAAAGTGCGGATTGTTCGCCCGGCTGGAGGAAATGGGTATTCAGGACGGCGATGTGGTGGATATCTACGACATGCAATTTGAATATCAGCGATAATTTGTTGCGAAAACGCCCCAAAAGGGTTATAATGGAGTCACAGAAATGTGACTCCATTTTGTTTTAAGGAGATAAGTATGGATTTCAAGGTTTTGGCGGTAGGCGATGTGGTAGGCGGTCCGGGCATGGAGCGCGTACGCAAAAGTCTGCGCTATCTGAAAAATAAAACACAGGCGGATTTTGTCATCGTCAACGGTGAAAACGCCGCCGTGGTGGGCATGACCCCAAATCAAGCGGAGGATATTTTTGACGCCGGTGCCGATGTGATCACCATGGGCAACCACACCTTCGGCAAGCGGGAGATCGTGGACTATTTGGAGGACACCACCCGTGTTCTGCGCCCTGCTAACTACGCCCCCCAGATGCCCGGCCGGGGCTGGGGCGTGTATGAGACCCGGTTTGGCAAGGTGGCCGTCATCGACCTGCAGGGCCGCTGCTCCATGGACTACACCCCCGACAATCCTTTCTTAGCCGTGGAGAAAATCTTAAAAGAAGTGGACACCAAGCTGATTTTCGTAGAGATCCACGCGGAAGCCACCTCGGAAAAGCTGGCTATGGGCTATATGTTAGACGGCAGAGTCAGCGCCGTTTGGGGCACCCACACCCATGTGCCCACCGCCGATGTCCAAATCCTGCCCCAGGGCACGGGCTATGTCACCGATTTGGGCATGACCGGCCCCAAGCACTCGGTTTTGGGCATCCAGCCGAAGCTCTCCATCGCCAAGTTCCGGGGCGACCTGCCGGAACGCTACCGCTGGGCTGACGGCCCTACCAAGATGGAGGCGGTACTGTTCACCATCGATTCTGAAACCGGCCTGTGCCGCAAGGCAGAAAGGGTTGATTTGTATGATTAAAATCCTCCACACCGCCGACTGGCACCTGGACTCCCCCTTGAATTTAGGAAACGATGCCCAGTCCCGGCTGTTAAAGAACGCGCTGGCGCAAATCCCCGCAAAAATCGCCGCCATTTGCAAAGCCCAGGGCTGTGACCTGGCGCTTCTGTCCGGTGACCTGCTGGACGGCGCCCATTCCGCCGGCACCTTGGAAAACCTCAAAGACGCCCTCCGGGAGATGGCAGTGCCTGTGTTCATCACACCGGGCAACCATGATTTCGTAGCCGCGGGCAGCCCCTGGGCAAACGAAGTGTTCCCGGAAAATGTCCATATTTTCAAAAACCCTGCCATGGAGTCTGTTTCGCTGCCGGCGCTTGACTGCCGCATCTACGGCGCGGGCTTTAGCGCTATGGATTGCGACGGCCTTTTGCAGAATTTTACCGCGGAGCAGGCCGAGCGCTACGCCATCGGCATCCTCCACGGCGACCCCACCGGCGTTTCCTCTCCCTACTGTCCCATCACCACCGCCCAAGTCGCCGCTTCCAATCTGGACTATTTGGCCTTGGGCCACATCCACAAAGGCGGCAGCTTCCGCGCCGGCAAGACTTTGTGCGCCTGGCCCGGTTGCCCCATGGGCAGAGGCTACGACGAAGAGGGCGAAAAGGGCGTGCTGATCGTCACCTTGGACGAGGGTGTTTCCACCCGGTTTATTCCTTTGGACACCCCCCGCTTTTACGATTTGGATGTGACGGTTGACGGCGACCCCAAAGCCGCTTTGGCATCCACGCTGCCCCCCGTGGGAAATGAGAATTTCTACCGCATTACCTTTGTGGGCACCAGCGAGCCTTTGGATTTAGGAAAGCTCTATGACCCGGCGTTTCCCAACCTGCTTTTGCGGGATAAGACCGTGCCCCCGGTGGATATCTGGTCAAGTGCCGACACCGACACCTTTGAGGGTATGTATTTTAACCGCCTGAAAGAGGCGCTGGAGAATGCCGATGAAGATACCGCACGGCAGATTCGTTTGGCTGCGCAGATCTCCCGGAACATCTTAGACGGACAGGAGGTGGTGCTGCCGTGAAAATCCTTTCCATGACCGCCACCTTTGGCAAGCTGGATAATGAGACCATCTCTTTCCAGGAAGGTCTGAACATCATCACCGCCCCCAACGAATGGGGCAAAAGCACCTGGTGCGCCTTCATGACAGCCATGCTCTACGGCATCGAGACCAGCCAGCGCACCTCCTCCAAGGGCATCGCCGACAAGGAGCGCTACGCCCCCTGGTCCGGCAAGCCTATGTCCGGAAGAATGGACATTCTGTGGAACGGCAAAAAAGTCACCTTGGAGCGCAGCTCCAAAGGACGCAGTATTTTCGGCGTATTCCGGGCCTATGAGACGGACACCGGCCTGCCGGTTGGGGAGCTGACTTCTGACAACTGCGGTCTGACTCTTTTGGGTGTGGAGAAAAATGTATTCACCCGGGCGGGCTTTTTGAAGCTGACGGATATGCCCGTCACCGATGACCAGGCCCTCCGCCGCCGGCTGAACGCCTTAGTCACCACCGGCGACGAGAGCGGCGCCAGCGACATGCTGGCCAAAAAGCTCAACGACCTGAAGAACAAGTGTCGCCACAACAAGACAGGCGCGCTCCCCCAGGCGGAAGCCCAGCGGGACGGCCTGCAGGAAAAGCTTCAGAAGATTCGTCTTTCCCACACCCAGATTGAAAATATCAAATCCCGCCAAACCACCTTGGAAGAGGAACTGCGGGAACTGGAAAACCACAAAGCCGTCCTTACATACGAAAAGTCCAGGCAGGACTTAGAGCGGGTCAACCGGGCAAAAGAAAGCCATAAACAGGCTTTGGAGCATATGCGCCAGCTGGAAGACCAGTGCGCCGTCCTCCCCTCTTTGGAGTTTGCCAAGGCCAAGCTTTCCCAGGCGGAAAACCTGCAAAACCGCTGGTCCGCCCTGCAAAGCAAAGCCTTGCCTCGCATTCCCGACGCCCCTGCGGCCTTTGCCGGCATGGACACGGAGCTGGCCATTGCCAAGGCCAAGGAGGACAAAGCTGCCTACGACCAACTGCAAAAGCCCGTGTCTTTCCTGCTGCTGATCTTGGCCATCGCGGCCCTGGCAGCCGGCGTGGGTCTTAGTCTTCTGAACACGATCCTTGTGATCCCCGGCCTTGTTTTGGCTGTGGTGCTGGGCATTTTGTATTTTAAGAAGAAATCCGCTAA
>JAZRZT010000002.1:0-11471 GCA_045601475.1 Faecousia sp. | reverse complement strand
CCCGGGTGAGGAGCACGCCGTCCATACCCAAGGCCGCGGCGGAGCGGAAGATGGCGCCCAGGTTAGTGGGGTTGACCACATCCTCCAGCACCGCCACCCGGCGGGCGTTTTGCAGGATCGCCCCGGCGTCCATGGGGGCGGGACGCTCCATGGCGCAGAGTAGTCCTCTTGTTAACTTGTAGCCGGTGAGCTTGGCAAGGAGGCTGTTTTCTCCCACAAATACCGGCACCTGGCATCTTTCGATGATCTCCATAGCCGGGCCTTTTAACAGGCTCTTTTCCACCAAGATGGACACGGGCTTGCATCCGCCCTCCAGAGCCCGCGCGATCACATTGGGGCTCTCGGCGATAAAAAGGCCGTCCTTCGGCCCGGGGGTCTGGGCAAGCTGCGCCTCCGTCAGCCGGGCATAGATATCTAAGCGGCTGTCCGAGAGATCTGTAACTTCAAAATATTCTACCATAAGAAAATAGTCCTTTACGAATTGAGAATTGAAAATTGAGAATTGAGAATTATGGTATCGCCGAAGGCGATGATTTAGATAGTCGGCAAAGCCGACACCGCTAATTCTCCATTCTCCATTCTCCATTCTCAATTAATCCTTGCGGTATATGTTTACGGCGGGAGCAAGCTCCCGCCCTGTATTAGTTGTAACTGAGCATTCTCTCCCAAGCCTTGCGGACCATGTCCAGCTTGGGCTCTCTGCCGCCCACGGCAAAGTAAGTGTCCTTACCGCCCATGGCTTTTTGCACGAAGGGGGTATCTTTCATCTTCACCGCAATGGGATACCTTTCCTCTTCCTTTAAGGATTCGGGGATGATATTGCCCTCTTCATCCAAGTCGCCGGGCTGGAACCACACCAGCATGTCCTTTTCGCTCAGCTCCTGGATCTCCGCTTCCGTAAAGAACTCCCGCAGATCCAAAAAGACCTCCTGGGTGATGTAAAATTCCATGGCCAGCTTGTCCATGAGGGTGTAGTCCATGCGGCCCGCCGCCACCATATTCACCAAAAGCTGGGCGGCGTTGTAGTTGTTCTCGCTGCTGGTGGGGTCTACCAGGGATTGGAAGTTGGTGTAGTTGACCTCCACCACATCGTTTACGTTGTCCACACCCAGATCCTTTGCAAACTCCTCCGTCATATACCGCATACCGCCGGGGGTCATGGTGATGTTGGCGTAGGTGGCAGAGCACACAATGTTCTTGCTGAGGTTTTGGATGCTGGAAACGGTGACGCAGATCATCAGCACGCCGATGACCAAAACGATCAGCCACTCCTTGTAATAGGTCCACAGATGGTCGGCCTTCTCTTTGAAGGTCATGCCCTGCATATCCTCTTTCAGTTCCTTTAAGGACGGAACGACCCGTTCCCGCTTACTCATCCTCGTCCTCCTCCTGCACCGGGGCAAGGCCCTCTTCGGCGGTGAGGGTGCCGTCTTCCCGGCAGGCAAGGAGCACCTTGGTCAGATCTTCCTTGAGCAGGATCGTGGTGACCAGGGCCGCCAGGGCGTAGAAGGCAAACACGAACATCAGCGCCAGCTCATACAGGATGTAAAAGTCGTAGAAGGCGAACACCAGCACCGGCAGCCAGTAGATAGCGGCGCAGACGATCAGCTTTACAACGGCGGACAGACCCATATTCACGGTGTTTTTGATCCAGTTGCCCACAGAGGTGGGGATGTACACATTCAAAAGAAGACCGCTATGGAGCATCACCCCGGCAAAGACCAGCATAAAGATGCCCGCCACGGTGTCCACGATGCCGGTGGCTCTTGTAATATTGTCGATAAACAAAAGGATCAGCGGCAGGCCGATGATCCACAGCACCGTGCCCCGGAAAAACCGGCGCTTAAAGCCGATCATAAAGCCCTTGAACCAGCCTTCCCCACGGACATTATAGCGAACGGCGCTGAGTAAGCCGCACCAGGCCTGTCCGATGGTGACGATGGGGATGCAAAACAGCAAAAATGTGAGATTCATGAGCACGGCAGTACCTGCCAGATTGATAAAGCCCATGACCTTATCCAGCATATTGGTTTTCTTATTCAATGGAATACGTCCTTTCGAAAAAACTCTCTCTTCATTTGATTCATTATACAACACAGCACCTTTATTTGCAACAATTCTCTTGCAATCTCTGGGAATTTGTCGTAAAATAAAGGACATCTGTACATCCCCAAGGAGTTATTATGAATATCTTTAACTACGAATCCAAATTTTCCCAGGTCCTCATGTTCGTGGCGGATCTGGTGATCCTGAACATCTGCTTTGTGCTGTGCTGCCTGCCCGTATTCACCATCGGCGCGGCACAGGCGGCGCTATACTCCGGCATCCGCACCCTTTTAGATCCGGAGACCGACGAAAAGCCCCGCAGGATCTTCTTCAAGGAATTTTGCAACGGCTTTAAGTCCATTACCGGTGCCTGGGCGGTGGGTCTTTTGCCCGTGATCTTCTTTTCCGTCATGACCATTCTGTGCACCGCTTTGGCACAGAGCATGAAAGGCGCGCCTGTGGTGCTGTGCCTTGTGGGTCTGGCAGTGAGCATGGTGTGGTCCTCTCAGATCCCTCTGTTCCACGCCCGCTTCTCCTGCACCGCCCGGCAGCTGTGGCGCAACAGCGCCATTTTGGTGATATTGCACCCTCTGCGCTCTATCTTAGTGACGGTGCTTCTGTGGCTGCCTTTGGCGCTGGCTCTTTGGAACACCTTCCTCTTTGCCGCCACCACCCCGGCATGGGTGCTTTTGTACTACGCCGTGGCGTTTATGCTGAACTTTATCGTCATGAAAAAGCCCTTCAACCAGTTCATCCGCCAAACCACTCCTCAGGAAGAGGAAAGTGGAGAGTTGAGAGTTGAGAGTTGAGAGTTGTGGTATCGCCGAAGGCGATGATTTCAATAGTCGGCGTAGCCGACACCTTCACTCTCCACTCTCCACTCTACACTCTCAACTAAAAAAAGCCACCCCGAAGGGTGGCTTTTTCTTATGCCTCGATGGCTTCCACAACGGCCTTGCGGTCGGCTGCGCCGTAGAAAGCGGAGCCGGCAACCAGCACGTCGGCGCCGTTTTCCTTGCACACCGCGCAGGTAACGGGGTCCACGCCGCCGTCCACCTCCAGGTGGCAGGAGGGATTCACTTCGTCGATCATGGCGCGAAGCTCCTTGACCTTGGGCATCATGTCGGCCATGAACTTCTGGCCGCCGAAGCCGGGCTCCACGGTCATCACCAGGACCATGTCGATCTTGTCAAGGAAGGGCTTGACAGCGGAAGCGGGAGTCTTGGGCTTGACCACCACGCCGGGCTTAACGCCCATAGAGCGGATCAGGTCGATGGTCTTGTGGATGTTCTCCTCGGTGTCGGACTCCACATGGATGGTCAGATAGTCCGCGCCGGCCTTGCAGAACTCCTCGGCGTACTTGATAGGGGTGTCGATCATCAGATGCACGTCCAGCACCAAGTCGGTCAGAGGACGCATGGCCTTGACCCAGCTGTAGCCGAAGGACAGGTTGGGCACGAAGTGGCCGTCCATGATATCCACGTGGAACCACTTTGCGCCGGCCTCCTTGGTAGCGTCCATATCTTTCTTAAAGTTCATGTAGTCAGCAGACAAAATAGAAGGTGCAATAATAGCCATAGTTATGTATTCCTTTCTTATAAAGCTTTATTATTCAGTCGCTCGCCCACGGCGCCGCCGGGGTGAATGAGGGCAAACTGCTCTGCCTGATAGCCGGTGTACTCAATCAGCGCCGCCTGCAGGGCGTGGAACAGCATACACAATGCGGTGGTGGAAGTGGTGCCCTGGGCGTTCCACTTATCGGTCTCCCGGTTGACGTGCTGCTTGATCACCACATCGGCAGCGGTGGCCAGGGGGGACTCCAAGTTCTCGGTAACGGTGATGATCTTCACCTTCTTGGCCTTGCAGATATCCACGATGGGCAACAGCTCCTTGGTCTTGCCGCCCCGGGAAGCGAACACCATCACGTCGCCCTCCTGGATAAAGCCGGTAGCGCCGTGGACAGCCTCGGCAGGGCTGACGAAACGGGCAGGCCGCTCGATGCAGCACATCAGGTGGGCAAAGTGCTGGCAGATAATGCCGGAGTGACCGGAACCTGCAGCGCCGATGCGGGGGGCAGCGGCCAGCAGCTCCACAGCCTTGGCAAACTGCTCGTCGTCAAAATACGCTTTCATTTCATTGATGCACTGGGCCTCAATGTCATAGGCGGCCTTAGCGGCCTCCAGAGCGATCTTCATATCCATATGTATTCCTCCAATCATATTGTAAGGGCTCATCTTCTCACAAATACCAGTATACCAAAATCCCCGCAATTTGCAAGAGGAAAATGAAAATTGGCGATTGACGGAAATGGGTAGAATTGGTATAATAACCTTAGTTTCTAAAAGGAGGCGTGTGCCCAATGACAACTATCAAAGCACCGTTCTTTGAGATCGGTCCCAAATCCTACCTGTACGGCGACGAGATCCTGGAGCTTGCCCAGGCTGCCGATGCCGCATCCGAGAAGTATGACGTGGACGTCATCTTCACCTGCCCTGTGGTGGATATCCGCCGGGTGAAGGAAAATACCAAGCGCATCCACGTGTTCGCTCCCCATATGGACCCCATCCCCGTAGGCCGCGGCCTGGCAGATATCCTGCCCGAGAGCCTGGTTGCCGCCGGCGCTGAGGGCGTTATGCTCAACCATGTGGAAAAGCCCCTCTCTTTCGAAGTTCTCGCCCAGACCATCAAGCGGGCTGAGGAAGTGGGCCTGACCACCATCGTGTGCGCCGACTCCGAGGAGGACGCCTCCAAGATCGCAACCTTGAACCCCGACATCATCGTGGCAGAGCCCTCCGCTCTCATCGGCACCGGCGTCAGCGTGGGCCCCGAGTATGTGGAAGCCGCCACTAAGTGCGTCAAGGATGTAAACCCCAACATCCTGGTCCTGACCGCTGCCGGCATCGCCAACGGCACCGATGTGTACAACACCATCATCGCCGGCGCCGATGCCACCGGCTCTTCTTCCGGCGTTGCCAAGGCCGCAGATCGCCCCGCCATGGTGGACGAGATGATCGGCGCCTGCCGCAAAGCCTGGGACGAAGCGCACAGTGTGCGCTGACACTGCGTGCATAGTGCCTATCTCATCGTTAGTTCCCTGACCCGCTCGGTATCGTTACTGCGGTGCAAGAGCGAGGCCTGGGACGAGGCGCACAAGTAATAGTGGAGAGTGTAGAGTGGAGAGTGGAGAGTGAATGTGTCGGCAACGCCGACTATTGAAATGATCGCCTTCGGCGATACCATAACTCTCAACTCTCAACTCTCAACTCTCAACTCAAAACCTGTCCATAAAAAAGTTTAATATAAATTTTTAGGAGGAAACCCAAATGGAATTTAAGATGATCCAGAAAGAAATCCAGCTGCAGTCCCGCGGTTGGATCCCCACCTTCCACGACATCACTGCTGATGTCCACAAGATCGTAGGCGATTCCGGCATTCAGAACGGCACCGTGTCCGTGGTCTCCCACCACACCACCTGCTCCGTGATGATCCAGGAGTGCTCCCACGACTTCGACACCTTCGACCTGGAGTTTTTGCAGCACGACCTGCTGGACATCATGCGCGGTCTGATCCCCGACTTTGAGAACGAGGGCGACTACCGTCACCCCGGCCCTGTCCACGCACAGTTCGGCCGCTATGTTGACGAGCCCGGCAACTTCACCTCCATGAACACCGACGGCCACCTGCGCTCCGTGTTCTTCGGCAGAAGCGAGACTCTGACCATCAAGGACGGCAAGCTGGACCTGGGCGAGTTCGCACACGTCTACTTCATCGACTGGGACCACGTCCGTGCCCGTCCCCGTCAGGTCAACGTTACCGTGTTCGGTACCAATGACGCTCTGGAGTCCCGTAAGTACAATGGTGGCGAAGTGGTGAACACCCTGCGTAAGTTCCCCGCCGAGGAGAAGGCTTACATGGCTCAGTACGACGAGTGGAAGCTGCGCTACGAAGACGGCAAGCTGGTCATGCGCGACATTCAGTTCGATTGATAACCCAATAAAAAATGCCACCCTTCGGGGTGGCATTTTTCATTGGTTCATGGACAATTGACAATGATTTTTTGCACCATCGCTAGATAGTGTAGGGCGGGGGCTTGCCCCCGCCGTCGGAAAAACGTTCTTTCGGCGGGGGCAAGCCCCCGCCCTACGGTGTTGCATGGTAGAAATCAGCAATTTACAAATTGTTTATGTTTTCTTCATTCTTTTTTCTATTTTGTCTGCTAAGATGTAGACAGAAAGACGGTGACCGTGCCGTAAGTTGCCGCTTTCTAACCTCTTTTCTACCTCTCTTCTTTTTATTAAGCGGAAAAGCCACCTCTTGCGAGGTGGCTTTTTCCTGTTTACTTGTCCATATGCACCGTCAGGTGGGGATATGTGAAGACCACGTTCTTTTGATCGAACAGGACCTTGATATTCTTGTTGGTCTCAAAGAGGCTTGTCCAGTAATCCTCGCCCTTGCACCACACAAACAGCACATACTCAATGGCACTTTCTCCATAGTTGCGCACGGCAGCCACAGGCGCAGGCTCCTGCAGATTCATAGGCAGCTGTGCCGCCTCCCGCAGGGCTTCCAGCACCAGTTCCACCGGGGTGTCGTAGCTGGCGGACACGGAGATCTCCACACGGCGGGTGCCCATGGTGGTGTAGTTGACGATCTGGGCAGCGGTCACGGCGCTGTTGGGAATGGACACCAGCTTATTGTCGGCAGTAGCCAGTTTCGTGTAGGTCAGGCCCACATCCCGGACCGTACCGGACTGGCCCGCGATCTCCACGAAGTCGCCGGCCACAAAGGGCTTGGTGTTCAGCAGGGTGAAGCCGCTGATCAGGTTGGTCAGCGCGGTCTGCACAGACAAAGACACCGCCAGGGTCAGCACACTGGCCAAGGCCACGATGCCGGTCACATCAATGCCCAGGCGGGAAGCCACCATCAGCAGCAGCAATGCGTACAGCGCCACATTCAGGACCGAGCGGCACAGCTTGACCACCGTAGGATCCAGTTTTGCCTTTCCCAGGGTGGCAGTAATGGCCTTCACGGCCAGGCGCACCACAAGGATGCCCACCGCCAACAGAATCAGCGCTGGCAGGATTCGTGCCAGGCCAAAATCAGCCAGCTTTTCTATCCATTTTTTGCAGAAATCGATAATAGCGTCCATAGTCATACCCCTTTTCAATTATAAATTCGGCAGAGCGGATACCCGCCCTGCCGGATTTTTCTTACATTTCTTCCGCGTAGACCACATGATCCATGGCACGGATCTCGTCCACGATCTCCAGGTGGTGCAGACGCTTTTTCAGCTTCAGGCTCATAATATAGGTGCGGTTGCCGTCGGAGTCGGCCTCCAGGCCGCTTTCCCGCTGGATGTCCTGCACATCGAATTCCCGTTCCCGCAGAGACTGCATCAGCTCGCTGAGGCTCATGCCCCGGTCGATCTCGATGTAGACCTCCAGGTACTTGGTCTTGCGGTGCATCCGGTTGTCCATCTTCTGGAGTAAGGTCATAACGGCGAAAATGGCAAATGTGCCCACGATGGCCGCCTCATAGAAGCCGATGCCCAGAGCGATGCCCACGCCGGCGCTGGACCACAGACCCGCGGCGGTAGTCAGACCCTTGATCTGGCTGCGGCGGGTGACGATGATGGTGCCTGCGCCCAAGAAACCGATACCGCTGACCACCTGGGCAGCCAGACGGGTAGGCTCGCCGCCCAGGATCTGGACCACATACTGGTTGGTCAGCATGATGATACAAGAGCCCACGCAGACCAGCATATATGTACGCATACCGGCAGGCCGGTTTTTAAGGCCACGCTCCAGGCCCAAAATGCCGCCGATGATCACAGCGGCAAAGATCCGCACTGCCACCGCCAGGGGCGTCACAGCCCGCAAAGCATCCAGCATATCCGTCAAATAATTCATGGCGCGCCTCCTCTAAAACAGCATATGCGAAACACATATCGATATGTATGGATTGATATTGTGCTATTATATCAAGAAAACGGGAAAAGTCAAGATTTCCCTTAGGAAAACCCCAAAATGGGCCCGATTTCTGCGAGATATTTACGGGCGGACGGTAATTTCCTTGGGGGCGTCGATCTTGGTCTCCACCTCACCTTTTTCATTTTTCTTATGGCTGACGCGGATGATGCCGTAGGGGGTGGGATAGGTGGCCTCCACCCAAGTAAGGTTACCCAAATTGGGCTTCACGGCAATCTGTCTGCAGCCGGCCTCTTCGATCTGAATACCTGCCACCTCTTCCAAAAGGAATGCGGTGGGCGCCGACGACCAGCCGTGGCACAGGCTGTGGCGATAGCCCTGATAGCAGAAAGCGCCCCGGTCGCCGTGGATATCTTTCTGCTCGGCGGTCAAAACCTCGTCGATCCTGCCGCTGCCGGCTACCCAATCAAGGTCAAAGTCCTCCCAGAAGGAGGTGGCGCCCAGATCCAGCATGGCGCCGTAGTAGGTCTTTAAGCCTTCCAGGGCGCCTGCCATATTGCTCTTGGCAGCCTGCAGAAGGTAGTAGCTCATAAAGGTGGACCAGCCCTTGGCGCCGTCTGCCAAAATCTCCTCTGCCACCTGCTTCTCTTCGCCCCAGCCGGCTAAGTACAGCATGGCTGTGGCCTGTTTTGCGCCGCAGCCGTCAGCGGGAACGCTAAGCATGGCCGCCTTCTTTTCCTTGCAGCTTGCCGCCAAAGCGGTATCGCCTAAAAGGTCTGCCAGATAGCCGCCCGCCTCCATAGCGATAGCCAAAATCGCCCGGGAGCCGGGGATCTCGGCGGGGGTATAGTGACAGGGCCAATCCAGGAAATACCGGGGCAGGGTGTCGGAGCCGTCGGAGTGGATATGGTCGGCGATCTGCTTGGTCAGCCCTAAGATGTAATCCCGGTTTTCTTCCAAAAATGCCTCATTGCCGGAGTACATATACCAGTCCTTCACAATGATCAGCCACCAGGCGGAGTAAGTAGGATAGGTGTTCATCCAGTTGGGCAGAGGGGTATTCTCCCGGATGAAATTCATGGTCTTTTCCACCTGGGGAATCACGCCGAACACGGACCGGGCGGCCAACACCTCGGGGTGCATATCGCCCACCCAAACCAGGCGGTCCCGCTTGATACCGTCCCAAATGTAATTTTGGGTGCAAAGGTGGCAGGTGTAAGCCGCGGTGTCGAAGATCTGGTTCAGGCGATCATCGTCGCAGCGGAAAGAGCCCTTGTACTCCAGGTCGTGGTAAATGCGCACCGCCACCACGGATTTCAGGTGCAGGCTCACATCTTTGCCCTTAAGTCGGATGCAGGCAAAGCGGAAACCGCTCTCGTTGGTCACCATGTCGCTGTAAGAGGGCATGACCCAATCAAAATCACGGATCGCGTGATCGTTGGTGGCATTCTTCTGCCCCACGCAGCTCATAGCCTCCGCCACAGACTCGCCCAGGGTGATGTGTACATCGGCATACTTACAACCCTTACTGCGGAAATTCAGCACCCGCAAAGCGCCGTGAAGCTCCTTGCCAAAGTCCAAAATGACGGCAGCTTCCTCGCCCTCGGCGCCGTTTGTCAGAGTGGTGCAATCCGTCTCGGCAATGGTGATCTGCAAGGGCTTTTCTCTCAAAAGGCTCTCCGCCTTTTCCACATTGCCAAAGGTCTTGACGATGCGCACAGGCAGCAGCGTTTCTCTTACTCTCGTATCTTTTTCCATGTTACTCCTCCACACAGGTTTTCTGTTGGGAATCCTATTGTTTATGCAGTTACATTTTACCAATCAGCCGGCGCGGTGTCAATACAGCACAAGCAAATATATCCGGCAGACGCCCCAATTGCGGCGCAAAATGCATGTGTTTTGTTTTCCATAATTTGCGCGTTTTTCCGTAAAAAACTACGTGTTTTTCCTTTTCTTTCGGCAAAGCTATGATTGCGGCGGAACATTCCGCCAAAAAAAGAAAGAGGTGTAACACTATGAAAAACAACAATCAGATCAATGTTCCCCAGGCTCGTGAGGCTATGGACCGTTTCAAGATGCACCATACGAACTATGGAATTTACCCGCCACAACCGTATTGCAGTGGGCCATACCCAAACCGTGCAATACATAGCAGCCATTACCCTATAAGCAACGCCCGGCAGGATGCCTGCCGGGCTTGATTATTAAAATGTCCGCCAGCAAAGGGTGCGCATAAACTCTGCGATTTCGCCGTTGTCCCGATCTTCATAATATGCAACCAGCAGGCGCTTAAATTCCGGGACGTGCTCCTGAGGGATCACCAGCAGCCCCTGCCCCTTGGTGATCATATAGTGATTTGCAAAAATTATGGCAGCACGCTTGTTGCCATCACTAAAGATCTGGGTCTTCATACAGTACAGGCACAGCTGGATGGCAGTGTCCACGGCATCGCCACTTTCGTTGATAATGGCATCGATGTTTTCCTTGACGATGCTCTCGATGGGCAGCGGGGGAATATAACTTGTGCCGCCGATGGTAACCGGCACACCCCGAATGCGCCCTCCGTCAGAATAAAAACCTTCGTTGACCAGCTTGGCAATGTGGCAAAGAATGTGGTAGTCCGTGCCGTAACTTAGCACATCCTTATCCAGAATAAACTCCCACGCATGTTTGAGATTCAAAATCTTCTGTACATCTGTGGGCTTCATTCCGGACACGATGCCGTTTTCGATAATATCCTCGGTTTGGGGGAATGTGGTGGCAACACCCTCCAAAACTGCCTGGTCGTAGATGTTGGCTTTCATATTGGCCCGGGCAAAGTCTAAATTCAGCATCACCCGCGGGGAAAGTTCTGTTTCCTCGTAACCCAATGCAGCCAATTCCCGTTCTACCTTCCGGATCTGCTTGCGAAGTTCCCGGGCTTCCCGGGAATTGCGGAGCAGCAGCTGGTATAGTTCTTCGGTATAGGTATCCACATAGGTAGACGTCACCCGACTGCCCACCCGTTTGCGCATATACAGATACTTCTGCCCGTCCCGATCTTTGATTTCAGGTGTGCCCTCATAGGGAATCAGATTCAGTCGAGCCTGATAATCTGCTTTTTGATGCAGTAATTCTTGGATTTGGGAGTAAGTGTTTTCCATAACAAAACCTCCTTGGGGAACATTCTTGTCTATAATATACCAAATTGTTCCCCAATATGCAAGCAATATATGTACAACCAGGAAAACTATTTTGGTATCCCCCAAAAAGCAAACCACTGGCACGAAGACAAGTCGTCATCTCTTCATGCCAGCGGTCCGCTTTATTTAGGAGGGGGTAGCAATTTAAGGAAGCAAATGCTTCGTGCTGTGGCGTGGATACACGTTGTAGGGGCGGAATGCCTCTGCATACGCAACGCCACACTGGTAGCCACGATACTTGGAACAGGTGCGCACCATGTCCACAAAGTCAATATCGTCGTGCTCCAGCATCCATTTCACCTGGGATTCGTGCATA
>JAZRZT010000001.1:0-21210 GCA_045601475.1 Faecousia sp. | reverse complement strand
GAGCAGGTACAGGACTTCTACCCCACCCCTTCTACCCTGTCCTCTGTGATGTACTACACCGGGTTAGACCCCCGCACCATGGACCGGGTGTATGTACCCACAGATCCCCACGAGAAAGCTATGCAGCGGGCGCTGATTCAGTACCGCAACCCAAAAAACTACTATTTGGTGCGGGAAGCACTTCTCAAGGCCCACAGAGAGGACTTGATTGGCTCTTCCCCTAAGTGTCTGATCCGGGCAGTTCCCCCCAGACAGGGCAATCAGAAAGCCTTACCCAAGCGTCCCCCGGCAAAGCCGGTGTCCAAGAGCAAAAAGCCACCCCAACGAAAGAGAAGATAATATGCGCAGGAGGCACACACCGTGCCTCCTGTTCTCTTTCTGCGTACCGCGCATAGGATGTTCTATACATCTGTAATTTGAGGTGGTACTATGGAACACGAAAACAATACGATCACAGTACGGGGCTGTTTGCAGTCGCTTCCCCAGTTTTCCCATGAGAATCATGGGCGTAAATTCTATCGGTTTGTATTGGATGTGCCGAGGCTTTCCGGGGCGGTGGACAGCCTTCCTGTAATCGCGGAAGAAAACCTCGTCATGGACCTGGATCCAACAGCGGGAGAAATGATCCTTGTCACAGGGCAAGTGCGTTCCCACAACCAGAGGACCGACGGCAAACGGCGGCTTGTGATCTTTATTTTTGCCGCCACAGTGAGCGTCGACAACGGGGATCCGGTGAACGATGTAGTGATAGAAGGGCCTCTTTGCAAAGAGCCCATCTACCGCCGCACCCCGCTGGGTCGTGAGATCTGCGACGTAATGTTGGCGGTGCCAAGGCTGTTTCACCGGGCGGATTATTTGCCCTGTATTTTGTGGGGACGGACAGCCTTGGAGGTTTCCGCCTGCCATACCCGGGACTGCATCCGTATTTGCGGACGGCTGCAAAGCCGCATCTACACCAAGCTTACAGAAGACGGTCCTGTGGAGAAAACCGCCTATGAGATCTCTGCCCTAACTGCCGAAATTCTCCAGGAGCAAGTTTAGGAAAAGGCTTTTCTTTCCCAAAAGAATATGCTACTATAACCCTATACGGAGGAACGGCTATGAAAGAGAAAGTAAATGCCATTATCAACATACTGAAACAGCAGTATCCGGATGCTTTGTGCGCCCTGCAATATGAGAAAGACTATGAGCTGATGATCGCCGTACGGCTTTCTGCCCAATGCACCGATGCCCGGGTGAATATGATCACTCCCGCGCTGTTTGCCGCTTATCCCACATTGGAAAGCATGGCCGCCGCAGACATTGCCGATGTAGAAAAGTACATACATTCCTGCGGCTTCTACCGCCAAAAAGCCAAGGATATCGTTCTTGCCTGCCAAATGCTTATGGAAAAGCACGGCGGAAAAGTCCCCGGCACTATGGAAGAGCTGCTAAAACTGCCCGGCGTAGGCAGAAAAACGGCAAATCTGCTTTTGGGCGATATTTTCGGCACACCGGGAAGTGTGGTATGCGATACCCACTGCATCCGCATCTGCGGTCGTTTGGGCCTGTCCCACGGAAAAGAGCCGGAGAAGGTGGAGCGCCAGCTGCGGACGATTCTGCCTCCGGATGAAAGCAGTGATTTCTGCCACCGCATCGTGCTCTTCGGCAGAGACATCTGTACCGCGCGGAAACCGGGCTGCGCCCGCTGTCCCCTATCCCATCTGTGCAAAGAATTGAACGGGTAATAATACACCCCCTTGTCCACATAGAATTGGACGAGGGGGGATTTTTTTGCGCAAAAAAATGCCAATATTTTATAGCGCTATATTACTCACCGTGGTCAACCTCCTGCTGCGCTTTGTTTCCACCTCATTTCAGGTGTTTGTATCCGGCAGGATCGGTGCGGCGGGCATCGGCCTTGTGCAGCTTGTTCTATCCGTAGGCGCAATGGCGATGACCGCCGGAATGGCCGGAGTGCGCACAGCCACCATGTATCTAACCGCCGAAGAGCTGGGCAGGAAACGGGAAAAGAATGTGACCTGGGTACTTTCCGGAAGCTTTCTTTACAGTATCTTATTTAGTGGTGTCATCTCCCTGGCTCTATACATCTTTGCTCCCTTTCTGGCACAAAACTGGATTGGAGATCCCCGGACCATCTCAGCCATTCGTCTGTATGCCGGTTTTCTGCCGGTTTTTTGCCTGTGCGGGGTCATGACCGGGTATTTTACCGCTGCCAACCGGATCGGTACACTGGCGGCGGTAGAAGTGGCGGAGCAATTGCTGTCCATCTGCATTACCATGCTTCTTTTAGTTCTTTGGTCAGGTGACGACCCGGCCAAAGCCGCCCGGTGTCTTATCTTCGGCAGCGGTCTCGGAGGCTGCATGACCCTTTTGTGTCTGGTGGCACTGCGGGTAAAAGAACGGGCAGAAACCGGACCCCGCATTCCCGTAGGTAAGCGACTTGCTTCTGTAGCGCTTCCCCTGGCTCTGGCAGATGATCTCAAGGCGGGGATTTCCACCACCGAAAATCTCATGGTGCCCAAACGGTTAGCCTTATATCCGGGCACAGAAAACCCTTTGGCGGCCTTTGGCTGTGTCTGCGGGATGGTATTCCCGATCCTCATGTTCCCGGCAGCGATCCTATTCGGTTTGGCGGAACTTTTGATCCCGGAATTGGCCCGGTGTGCTGCGGCAGGCAGCCAAAAGCGGGTGGAGTACCTCGTAAAGCGGAGCTTACGGGTATCCCTTTTATACGGCTGTTTCTTCTGCGGAATGGAATTTTTGCTGGCAGAAGCGCTTTGCATGCGCTTATATCAAAATATAGAAGCAGGCAGGTATTTGCGGTTATACGCGCTGCTGATTCCCATGCTATACTGCGATGCCATCACCGATGCCATGACAAAGGGGCTGGGGCAACAAAACGCCTGTGTGCGTTATAACATCCTCACTTCCTCCATGGATGTGCTGTTTCTGTTTCTCTTACTGCCGCGGTATGGGATGGACGGGTACTTCTTCAGCTTCCTTGTGACCCATTTGCTGAACTTTCTGCTAAGCCTGCGCAGACTACTAAAAATATCCAAATGCAGGATCTCCCTATTTTCAGCCATCCTTACCCTTTGCGCGACATCGGGGGCAATCATTGCCGCAGGGTATTTGCAAACACCCTTGGGTAGAGGTGTCGCCTTTTCCCTGGTTTTTATTAGTCTTTTATGCATCTTAGGTGTAGTCGGGAAAGAGGACATCTCCTGGATAAAAGGGCTTATCAAAAAGAAGTGACCTGTCGGGCGACAGGTCACTTTTGTTACAGGGCTTTCAGAAGCTCCAAAATATAGTTCCACATTCTCTCCACAGAGGCGATCTCCAGCCGCTCACGGCTGGTGTGGATATCGTACATCTGCGGTCCAATAGAAACAGCATCCAGACCGGGCAGTTTTTCGCCCAAAAGGCCGCACTCCAAACCGGCGTGGATGGCAACCACCTCCGGTTTTTGGGCAAACATTTTCTCGTAGACCTCCACCATGGTATCCCGGAGAACGGAATCCGCCTTATACTCCCAGGCGGGATAGTCGCCCATCTGGGTATAAGTGCCGTCGTGGAGCTCTACCAGTTCCTTAAGTTTCTTCAGCAGGTCTTCCTTCTCGGTATTTACACTACTGCGGACAGAGAAGGTCATGGTAACATCCTCTTTCATGGTGAGGATACCCAAATTCAAGCTGGTCTGCACCAGCCCCGGTATATCACTGCTCATCACCTGCACGCCATTGGGGACGGCATTCAAAAGCGCGATCACCTTAGCAGACTGTTCCGTAGACAGTGCGTTGCCGCCTAATGCCTCTACATTGTCACCGCAAATGACGGCTTCCGGCTCATCGTACTGGGTTCTGATCTCGTCCTGGAGCTGCTGGGCGATATCGTTGATTCGCTCAGGATTCATTCCCAGGGCAACAAAGGTAACCTGACAGGACCGGGGAATAGCATTGTCCTTGGCACCGCCGCTCATAGAAGTAATGCAAATGGGCATCAAATTCTGGACACGACCCAAAAGTTCGCCCATGACTTTGTTGGCATTGGCACGATTCTTGTGGATCTCCACGCCAGAGTGGCCGCCAGCGAGGCCGTCCACAGCCAACTTGATACAAGGACCGTACACAGGACGGCGATCACCGGGAAGGGCCAGAGTAGCGGTAGCGCCGCCGGCACAGGAGACTGTGAACACCCCCTCTTCCTCAGAGTCGATGTTCAAAAGCATACGGCCTTTCAGCATAGAAAGGTCAATCACATCGGCACCAAGCATGCCGATCTCCTCGTCCACGGTAATGATCACTTCCAGAGGCGGATGGGCGATATTCTTGTCTGCCAGAATAGCCAGCGCATAGGCTATGGCAATACCATCGTCGCCGCCCAAAGTAGTACCTTTCGCAAAGACAAACTTGCCGTCGTGGGTCAAATCCAAGCCTTCTGTCTCCATATCGATGGGACAGTCCGCATCCTTCTCACAGACCATGTCCATATGTCCCTGGATAATCACCGGGGCATGGTCCTCGTAACCGCAAGTCCCCTCCTGGAAGAGGATCACATTATTAGCCTCGTCCTGGATATACCGCAGGCCGTGCTCTTTTGCAAAAGCGACCAGATAGTCGCTGATGGCCTTGGTGTTGCCGGAGCCGTGAGGAATGGCGCAAAGCTCCTCAAAATAATGAAATACGGCCGCAGGCTGCAAGCCGGAAAGTTTCATATGCATAGCAGATCTCCTTATGAAATGGATAGTGATATTTTAACACAGAAAGAATCCCTTGTCCATAAAAAGAAAGCCACAGGCGAATGCCTGTGGCTTGATCTTCTATTACAGCAGGTACAGAGCCAGGGTCAGCAGCAGCCAAACCAGAGCCACCCATTTGGTAGCCTTAGCCAGAGCCTTGTCCAAACCGCCCTTGCCGTTACGGCTCATGTAGGAGTCAGAATTACCGGAGATAGCGCCGGACAGACCAGCTTCCTTGCCGGACTGCATCAGCACAACCACCATCAGCGCAACGCTGGCAATAACCTCCAGCACCAACAGAACAACCTTCAAAACATCCATGGATTAAACCTCCCTCCGACAGCACTTAAAACCGCATGCTGCGGATTAAAAACCTAAATTCCCTTATTCGGGTGATAACAGCCGATATTATATCACAGCGTTTTTGGAATTTCAAGAGGAAATTCCAATTTTTTCAGATTACTTTGTGACCCAGTTGCCGGTAGCGGCGCAGGTCAGGTAGGCATTGATGAAAGGATCCAAAGCGCCGTCCATGACCGCATTGACATTGGAGGTCTCACAGCCGGTGCGAGTATCCTTCACCAGGGTATAGGGCATAAACACATAATTGCGGATCTGGCTGCCCCACTCGATCTTCTTCTGCACGCCCTTAATATCGGAAATCTTGTCCAGGTGCTCTCTTTCCTTGATCTCCACCAGCTTGGAGCGCAGCATTCGCAGACAGTTTTCCTTGTTCTGGAACTGGCTTCTCTCGGTCTGACAGGCAACCACGATACCGGTGGCTTTGTGGATCAGTCGCACAGCGGAAGAGGTCTTATTGATGTGCTGACCACCGGCACCGGAGGAACGGAACACCTGCATTTCATAGTCCTCTGCCTTGATCTCCACATCCTGGCTGTCGTCTTCGATATCCGGGATCACTTCAATAGCGGCAAAAGAGGTCTGACGGCGGGCGTTGGCATCAAAGGGAGACACACGCACCAGGCGGTGGACACCGTTTTCGCCTTTGAGGAAACCGTAGGCATTATCCCCTTCCACCAAAATATCCGCAGACTTCAGGCCAGCTTCTTCGCCCTCTTGGTAGTCCATGATCTTATAGGTATAGCCGTGTGCCTCTGCCCAGCGGGTATACATACGGTAGAGCATACCGCACCAGTCCTGGGCTTCGGTGCCACCGGCGCCTGCCTGGAAGGACACCATGGCATTGTTGCTGTCATAAGTGCCGGTAAGCAGTGTCTGAAGTCTGCAGCGCTCCATGTCATCGGCAAGCTTTTGGTAGCCTTCCTTCAGTTCATCCAGCATGGAATCGTCGTCTTCCTCGGCAGCCATCTCACAAATGGTCATAAGGTCGTCCCAGGTGGCAAGCATATTATTATAATTGGTGATCTTATTTTCTGTAGTCTTGGTCTTCATAACCACCTGCTGGCTCTTTTCAGGGTTATCCCAAAAGCCGGGGGCTTCTTGCATAGCATGCAGACGCTCCAGTTCATTTTGCAGGCCTTCGATGTTCAAAGAGTCCGCCAGCCCCTCCAGGGTGGGACGGATCTCATTCAATTTCTGCTTATAAGAATCAAATTCAATATTCATGGGTCACTGCCCTCTCTTTAAAATTCATTCGGTTTATTATAGCCGAATTTTTACCATATGTAAAGAGGTGGCGGGAAATTTACGAAATAAACGCCCCACTCTGTACGAGCGGGGCGTTATGATCTGTATCATGCAAATCCTCCTATCGGTCGCTGGGACAGCCGTCCCCTGCTTCAAAGATCAGATCATCCAGATCGATGAGTATCTCCCCCATTCTAGCACCTCCTAAAAATCCACTCCTAGTACTATATGCGCCGCAGGGCGAAAAAGCCCTCTGATTTTAGTTGACAGCAAAACTTTTTTTCGTTACAATGCTTAAAGTATATATGCGCCTGTAGCTCAGCAGGATAGAGCGGCCGCCTCCTAAGCGGCAGGTCGGGGATTCGAATTCCTTCAGGCGTGCCAAAAGCCACCTCTTCAGAGGTGGCTTTTTTACGGAAAATTGCACATATGGGTACTTGGGGCATAAACTGTCCTATAAGCGAGTGTGCTTATCTATCGTTTCATTGGGAGGTATCCATATGTCTGACAATTGCCAGGACGGTCTGCGCTTCAACCCGGGCGACCTGTGCCAGGCCCTTGCGATCCACACCAGAAAAATCACCGACAGCTGTCGGGATAAAGACTGCATAGAGGACCTGCGGGTCTATCTCACCCAGGGCTCCCAAGCCATTTTGGACACTGCCGCCACCGCCAAGGTGCGCTGTGCCGATCTTCTTTACACATATATCGATGTGGAGCCCGCGTCCTTTGACCGCAACCACTATTGCATTGACGTTACATTCTATTACCGCATTTTGGCCGATGCCACAGTGGGCACCTGCCGTCCTGCTACCCTGTACGGTTTAGCGGTGTTTTCCAAGCGGGCTGTGCTGTGCGGTGAGGAAAGCGCCGCCCACATCTTTACAAGCGACACACGTCTGGGCGAGTGTGACGGTCTGACCCGGTACAGTGCCAACCTGCCCACAGCGGTAGTAGAGGTCCTGGATCCCATGGTGCTGGGTTCCAAAGTGCGGGACGTCTGCGAGTGCAAGTGCGGCGACCATGTTTCCCATCAGATCCCCGCGGCGATCCAGGGGATGTTCGACGAGCCCCTGGTGCTCTCCGGGGAAACCCGCCGGCTGCTGGTGACATTGGGCCAGTTCTCCATTATCCGTCTGGAGCGGGATGCCCAGCTCGTAGTACCCATTGTGGATTACAGCATCCCCTGCAAGGAGTGCTGCGACTCCCCCGGCTGCGCCGAGGATCCCTGCGAGATGTTCTCCCGTATCCCCTTCCCCGCTAACCGGTTCTCCCCCAGAGGGTGTGAAAAAGGATCGGACTGCAGTGACGACGGTGGGTACTGCACCACGAAAAATTGCTAAATAAACGCCGGGGATACCCCCGGCGTTTTTCTTATTCACAAGGTAATTCCACGAAGAAGCAGTTGCCTGTCTGATTGCTGACAGCCCAGATTCTGCCGTCGTGTTCCTCCACAATCGACTTGGCAATGGACAGGCCAAGGCCAAAGCTTCCGTCGGCGGAACGAGCCTTATCTACCCGGTAAAACCGCTCAAAGATGTTTTCCAGATCCTCTGTCGGTATCGGCGTGCCGGGATTGGACACTGCAAGTACGCATTTTCTGCCCCGGCGCTCCAAAGACAAATTGACAACACCGGCGGAGGCGTACTTTTGGGCATTGTCCAGAAGGATATCCACCACCTGTTTCAGGTGGGTAATACTGCCGGTGGTGATGATGTGAGGTGTGACAGATGCTTCAAGACGCAGCCCCTTTTCAAAGAACACCGCCTCAAAGGGCAAGACGGCATTTTCCACACAGGCGCTGAGGTCCAGCTGCTCAAAGGTTCTCTTCACCTGACCGTTATCCGCCCGGGTCAGTTCCAAAAGACCCTCCACGAGGCTCCGCATTTGCTTGGATGTAGTGAAGATGCTTTCGGAGAATTTTTCCTTTTGAGTCCCACCAAAGTCTGGGTTTTGCAAAAGCTCCGCATTGCTCATGATCACCGCTAGGGGCGTGTTCAGTTCATGGGAAGCATCGGATATAAACTGTTTCTGCTGCTGCCAGCTCTTCTCCACAGGTCGAATCATCCACCGGACTAAGAAGAAAATCAACACAAAAAAAGCAGCCAAACTTACAGCACCTATCAAAATACTGCTTTCCACCAGAGATGTCAGCGATGAATAGTAACCGGAGATGTCTAAAAACACATATACCTGCATATTGCGAGTATTTGTCACATTGTACATCAGTTGAAATTTCTCCAGTTCCCCTCGGGCACGGCCCCGATTGTTCACCTGGGTGACCAGGCTCTGCAGAAACACCTCATCGGTAAGATCCCAATAGGAGTAACCGGCCGCGGAACAATTTCCCCACCGGTCCACATAGACAGCAAAATAGGGTTGTTTTACCTCCCTGTTGGCATCCGACAGGCCCACAGGCTGCCGAGCAGCTTGCGTAACAATCTCAAGCGCATCAAGATTTTCCTTTTTCAGGTCTACTTTTGTAAAGGAATAGAGCATGCTGAAAATGATGCCAAGCATCGTAAGCACAATGCCCATGGTCACCAGAATGAACTTCCGTTTTAGTTTAAGGAGCATCGTCCGTCACCTCCAGATGGTATCCCATACGACGGATCGCCACGATTCGCACATTGGATTGGATAGATTGCAGTTTTTTGCGCAAAAAGCCTACATATACTTCCACGTGGTTTTCCACGGCTTCAGAGTCATACCCCCACACCCGGGCTAAGATCACTTCCTTGGAAAGGTTGCGCTCCCCGGCCTGGAACAAAAACCGCATCACATCAAATTCTCTGGAAGACAGGCGTATGCTCCGCTCTCCGCAAATCAGCATACCCGAGGAAAGATCTAAGGCGGTATTACCGTAGGTCAACTCATCCACTTGGTTTCCCTGGCGACGAAGTAGGGCATTGATACATGCCAACAACTCCCGGGAATCAAAGGGCTTTGTTAGATAATAGTCTGCTCCGGCGTTGAGCCCTTTAATGCGGTCCTCCAGACCGGATTTTGCGGTAAGCATCAAAATCGGTGTGCTGCACCGCTGACTGCGTACGCGGCGCGCTACCTCATAGCCGTCCATTTTTGGCATCATCACATCTAAGATCAAAAGATCATAAACGCCTAACTCCGCATATTCCGCTCCGGCCTCGCCATCATGTACCGCTTCCACTTCGAAGCCCTTTCTCTCCAGCATAGCCTTCACGGAATCTGCGAGCCGCACCTCATCCTCTATAATCAAAATTTTCATAGCGCACCTCCTTTTTGTAATTATAATACAGTATTGCGCTGAAATAAAGCTGAAAGCCATAAATTCACAAAAAGTTTATGGTGTTTCTTGTCAAAACATCTTCTCTATGTTACAATGCAGAAAGATTTTCTTGGGAGATATATGTATGCCTGAATTACTCAAAGTTTGTCTTATCGTTTGCCCGCTGATCTTTTTAGGCTCTTTTGTGGACAGCGTGGCCGGTGGCGGCGGTATTATCACCCTGCCTGCCTATTTATTGGCAGGGCTCCCTATCCACACCGCCGCTGGCACCAACAAATTAGTCGCCATTGCAGGATCGGTTACTGCTTCTGCCGAATACATATTCAGCGGTAATGTGATGGTACGCATCGCGCTTCTGTCTGCCTTAGGCTCTTTGATCGGCGGCGTGGTAGGTACGGAACTCGCCCTTTTGATCCCGGAATCCACATTAGAACTGATCATGATGATCGTACTGCCTGTAGTCGCTGTTTTCCTCAGCCTTAAAAAAGATTTCGGCATGGAGAAAAAGGAGCGGCTGTTATCCCGGTCTATGGAAAGCGGCACAGCTTTTGCCATCGGCCTTGTAATCGGCTGCTACGACGGTCTCATCGGCCCCGGAACCGGCACTTTCCTCATTTTATGCTTCAGCGGTATCTTAGGTCTGGATCTTTTAGTCTCCGGCGGCTGCGCAAAAGTTTCCAACTTGGCCTCCAATGTTGCCTCGGGAATCGTCTTTCTCTTCAACGGTAAGGCCATGTACAGCCTGCTTCTGCCGGCGATGGCGTTCTCTGTGGCCGGCGGATACCTGGGCTCTAAATTCGCCATCAAGGGCGGCAGCAAGCGGATACGGAAAGTGATGTTTTTGGTACTGGGTCTTCTGTTTGTAAAAATGATCTACGACTATCTGACATAAGAGAAACCCCATCGCTAAGCGATGGGGTTTTATTGTTAGCGGATCACACGAACACGGATGACACCGTCGATCTTCTCCAACTCAGCGGCCAGATCAGAAGGTGTGGGATCGTCCAGATCCAGCATGGTATAGGCGTATTCGCCCTTACTGCGGTTGACCATGTCGGAAATATTGATATGGCGGTCGGCAAAACGGGAGGTGAAGCGGGTGATCATGTTGGGGATGTTCTTATGCAGCACCGCCACACGGCCGGGCTTCATTGCCTTACCCATATTGCAGGCGGGATAGTTAACGGAATTGGTGATATTACCGTTTTCCATGTAATCCATCACCTGGCGGACAGCCATCATGGCACAGTTGTCCTCGGACTCCTCCGTGGAAGCGCCTAAATGAGGAATGGCCACAACGCCCTCCATACCGGCGGTCTTATCATTGGGGAAATCCGTGATATAGCGCTTGACCTTGCCGGACTTCAGAGCAGCCTCCAGAGCATCATCGTCCACCAGCTTATCCCGGGCAAAGTTCAGAAGAATCACGCCGTCTTTCATCATGGAAAGGGTTTCTGCGTTGATCATATGCTTGGTGCTGTCCAGCAGAGGCACATGCAGCGTGATGATATCGCACTTCTCGTAGATCTCCTCGCGGGAGCTGACGGGGACAATATGGCTGTCCAGGTGCCATGCGGCATCGATGGAGATATAGGGGTCAAAGCCGTAGACCTTCATACCTAATCCCACAGCGGCGTTGGCAAGCGGGCCGCCGATAGCGCCCAAACCAATCACGCCCAGGGACTTGCCAAGGATCTCGTTACCAGCGAACTGGGACTTGCCCTTCTCCACCTTTTTGGAGACATCCCCCTCGTCCTTAATAGACTTGACCCAGTTGACACCGCCAACTACGTCACGGCTGCCCAGCAGCATGCCGCAAATAGCCATTTCCTTCACGCCGTTGGCATTGGCACCGGGGGTGTTGAACACCACGATGCCCTGGTCTGCGCAACGGTCCAGAGGAATGTTGTTGACACCGGCACCTGCACGGGCCACTGCAGCCAAAGACTTGGGCAGTTCCATTTCATGCATGGCAGCGCTGCGGACTAAAATCGCCTCAGCGGCGTTCACATCGTCGCACAGCTGATAATCTCCACTCCAAAGAGCCGTGCCCTTGGGAGAAATCTTGTTCAAATAATGTACCTGAAACATACTATTTACCTCTTAAGCGTTGTTGGCTTCAAATTCCTTCATGAAGGCTACCAGCTTCTCTACACCTTCGATGGGCATAGCGTTATAAATGCTGGCGCGCATGCCGCCCACAGTGCGGTGACCCTTCAGGTTCTCAAAGCCGGCTTCCTTGGCTTCCTTAACGAACTTGGCATCCAGGTCGGCATCGCCGGTAACGAAGGGAACATTCATGAGGGAACGGTCTTCCTTACGGACAGTACCCTTGAACATCTTGCTCTGGTCTAAGAAGTCGTACAGGATCTTGGCCTTTTTCTCATTGTGGGCCTGCATAGCCTCCAAACCGCCCATCTTCTTCAGCCACTTGAACACCTTGCCGCAGATATAAATACCGTATGCGGGAGGTGTGTTGTACATGGAGCCGTTATCGGCATGAATCTTATACTGCAGCATCGTGGGTGTACCCTCCAGGCAGTTCTCGGGAATCAGATCCTCGCGGATGATCACGATGACCACGCCGGCAGGACCAATATTTTTCTGCACGCCGCCGTAGATCAGGCCGTACTTGGTCACATCCACAGGCTCCGACAGGAAGCAGGAAGAAACATCGGAAACAAGGATCTTGCCCTTGGTATTGGGCAGCTGCTTATACTTAGTGCCATAGATGGTGTTGTTCTCACAGATGTACACATAGTCTGCATCCTCGCTAATGGGCAGATCGGAGCAGTCGGGAATGTAAGAGAACGTCTCGTCGGCAGAGGATGCCACGGCGTTGGCCTTGCCGTACTTCTGAGCTTCCTGCCATGCCTTCTTTGCCCACTGGCCGGTGATCACATAGTCGGCCACCTTATTCTTCATAAGGTTCATGGGGATCATGGCAAACTGCTGGGATGCACCGCCCTGCAGGAACAGCACCTTGTAGTTGTCGGGAATGTTCATAAGATCACGCAGATCCTGTTCGGCTTCGTCGATGATTGCCTGGTAAGCCTTGGAACGGTGGCTCATTTCCATGACACCCATACCGGTGCCCTTGTAGTCCAGCATTTCAGCGGCAGCTTCCTTCAAAACCTCTTCAGGCAGGACAGCGGGACCTGCGGAAAAATTGTATACACGTGCCATTTTTTCTTCCTCCTTATTTTTGCAGCAAACGGTTTAACAGCTTGTAACCGTTGGGTTCGTAGTTTTGGGTCTGCTCTGCTTCCTTTTCGGAATACTTTCTTACAGACTTTCTTTCCCGGGTGCTGTCATACAAAATGAACGGCACAGGGTTTGCGGTATGCGTACGGCAGCGAATGGGTGTGGGATGATCGGGACAGATGAGCATCCTATAGGCCTGCCCCGATGCGTCCATCGCCTCTTTGACCGGGGCGATCACACGGCTGTCCAAATACTCGATGGCCTTGATCTTATTTTCAATACTGCCTTGGTGGCCCATTTCATCGGGGGCTTCCACATGGATATAGGCAAAATCACAGCCGTCTTCCAAAAGCGCCTTGATCGCCGCCTGCGCTTTCCCCTCGTAGTTGGTGTGCAGTCCGCCATTAGCGCCGGGTACATCCAGTACCTGCATGCCAGCACCTACCGCAATTCCCTTTAAGAGGTCTACGGCGGAGATCATAGCGCCCTTCAGACCGGTCTTTTCCTCAAAATTCTGAATAGACGGTTTGGTGCCGGCGCCCCAGAACCACAGAGAATTTGCCTTATTCTTTCCCTCAGCCGCCCGCTTCACATTCAGAGGGTGGTTATTGAGAATCTCAAAGCTGCGCTCCATCATTTCCCGGAAGATAGGTTCTTGCGGGAGGTAAGGTCCGATTACCTGTCCCAAATGATCATGGGGCTGCGCCATATCCAGCACTTTTCCATGATCCCAAACGGTAATGTGGCGGTAGCTGGTACCGGTATAGAAACAGAAGTCATCATTATTAAAGGCCTGCCGAATAGCATCCATAAGGATATCCGCGTCTTCCGTGGATATCTCACCGGAGCTATGGTCGATGATCGTCTTTTCGCTATAGGGCTCTTCCTCTGAAAGGGTCACGATATTGCAGCGGAACACCACATCGGTATCCTTCATATCTACACCGACACTTAAGGCCTCCAAGGGAGATCGGCCGGAGTAATTCTCCAAAGGGTTATAACCCATCACAGCTAAGTTTGCAACATCACTACCGGGTTTCATGGAGTCGGGCACTGTCTTTGCAAGGCCCAACTCACCTTTCCCCGCTAAGTTATCCATCAGGGGTGTTGTCGCGCATTCAAGGGGTGTTCTCCCGTCCAGCTGCTTTAAAGGCTCGTCGGCCATGCCGTCACCAAGAACTACGATGTACTTCACATTCACCCCTCCTTTTCTTCCTGTTTTGTCCGCAGTACGGTTACAAATGTACTTGTATAACATCATACCACTATTTAATTTGAAATACAATACGGTAAATTGTAGTATTTTACTGAAACCACAGGGTAATTTTCGTGGAAAATGCATGATACATTCAGTATACGCAGATACTACACCAATGTTCACATTCTGTTTAAGAGGTTTTCAGTATCAATTCAGCCATCCAAGATACAATATTGGCAGAGGAAACAAGAAAGGAATTATGCTATGGAAAACGAATTTGATCACAGCCCGTCTTTTCATGACGAGCCCACACCGCAGTACACACCGGCGCCTAAGAAGAAATCCGGTACCGGGAAGATCATTGCCCTTGCCCTGTGTTTCTCCCTGCTGGGAAGCATCCTGGGCGCAGCCGCAATATACTTCACCTTGACGGGCGGAGATAAGATCCGTTTTGATAAAGACGAGCCCTCTTATATGCAACAGTCCGACCGTGAACCCGGCAAGCTGGAAAGTGTGACCGTAGGCTCCGGGGAGGCCATGACCCCTGCTCAGGTCTATGCGCAGAACGTAAACTCCACGGTGGGTATCACCACTTCTGTCACCACAAACTTATGGGGATTCCAGACCACCTCCGCCGCCTCCGGCTCCGGCTTTATTCTCAGCAACGACGGTTATATCCTCACAAACCACCATGTGATCGAGAACTCCAACGCGGTCACCGTGGCCCTCTATGACGGCACTACCTATGACGCAAAAGTCATTGGCTATGACGCCGGCAATGACATTGCCGTTTTAAAAGTCGAAGCCACAGACCTGAAGCCTGTGGTCCTGGGTGATTCCGATAAACTATTGGTGGGTGATGATGTAATGGCCATCGGCAACCCCCTGGGTGAATTGACTTTCTCCCTAACAAAGGGTGTTGTCAGCGCCATGGACCGCCGGGTGACCCTGTCCTCCGGCTCCACCATGAACCTCATCCAGACCGACTGTTCCATTAACTCCGGCAACTCCGGCGGTGCTCTGTTTAATGTATACGGCGAAGTGGTCGGCATCACCAATGCCAAGTACTCCAATAACGGCGCATCCTCGGAGGCCAGCATCGAGAGTATCGGTTTTGCCATCCCGGTCAACCACATTTTAAGCATCGTGGAAAGTATCGTGGAGAAGGGCTATGTTGCCAAGCCTTATATCGGTCTGAGTGTCACCGATGTAAGCGCCGAAGCCCAGGGCTACGGCTTGCCAAAGGGTGCGGCTGTCAACTCTGTTACAGAAGGTGCCCCCGCGGCGGAAGCCGGTCTGCAGCGCAACGACATCATCACCGCTGTTAACAATAATACCATCGAGACCGCCGATGATCTTGTGCGCATCGTAGCCGATGCCAGCCCCAATGACAAACTGACTATGAAAGTATGGCGAAGAAATGAGACGCTGGAGATCACGGTCACTGTGGGAGAAAATATCCAGTCAACCACGCCCGAAACCCAGCAGACAGCACCTGCCGGACCTCAGCGCGGTTGGGGACGATAAACAAAAAAGCCACGGATACAAAAGTATCCGTGGCCCTTATTATTGTTTAACAAGATCAAACGGCAGTAGCCCAGGCAGGAAACCTTCTGCAGAGGTATCGCGGCTATGCAGCTGTGTTACGGTAATGGTATCGCCGGCTATGGTCGCATCCAATATTTCTGCCGCGTTTTCTTCCGGATTCACCCGTAAGGACCGCTCTTGACTTCCAATATAGATGCGGTTATTGCCGTACACATAGTAACCGGATCCGAAGGTAAACTCCAAAGGCGCTGTCAATGCGGAAACATCGATCTTATCTTCCAGCATTTGACGAAGGATTTGTTCAGACGGAACGGTTTCTTGCCGATCTTCCAATTTTTTCGCAAGACCGTCCACCGCGATATCCAGCAGAGTCTCCACCATGGCATCAATGCTCTCCTGCGTGATTTTTGTGGAAAAAGTACCATCCGGCTCAAAGGAAAACAACATCTCCAGGATGACTCCGCTGATGGGGATTTCTTCCCAAACCTCCTCGTCTGAGAGTTCTTCCTGCAGGATTTGGGAATAATCCAAAACGCCCAACCAGTTTCCCACTATAGGGCTCTGTTCGCCACAGGCACTGACAGAAACGGAAAGTGCCAGCGCCAGCAACAGCGCCAGTATTCTTTTTGTGCCCATGTACTCTCTCCTTTTAAGCTTCTTTGGGTAGATTCCGCATAGTAAGACCGATGCGCTTGCGCTTTTCGTCCACTTCGAGGACCATGACCTTCACCACATCTCCCACTTGCAGCACCTCAGAAGGATGACGCACACGGCGGTCGCTGACTTGAGAGATGTGCACCAGGCCGTCCTGGTGTACACCGATGTCCACAAAAACGCCGAAGTCAATCACATTACGAACCGTACCGGAAAGCACCATACCTGGCTTAAGATCCTTCATTTCCAATACATCGGTACGGAGAATCGGCGCAGGCAGATCATCTCGGGGGTCGCGGCCGGGTTTTATCAGTTCCTTTGCCACATCTTCCAATGTAGGAACACCGACCCCGCAGGCATTTGCTGCTTTTTCCACGCCGTAGTCTGCCAGCCGGGCAGTCAGTTCTGCCAAGTTACCGGCAGCAGCCTCCTTCTTAGAGTAGCCGCACAGCTCCAAAAGGATTTGCGCTGCACTATAGCTTTCCGGGTGAACGCCGGTATTATCCAAAATTTCTTTACTTTCCGGCACACGCAAAAAGCCAGCGCACTGCTGAAAAGCCTTCGGTCCTAATTTGGGTACTTTTTTCAGTTGGCTGCGGGAAGTAAACGCTCCGTTCTCCTCCCGATAAGCCACGATATTCTTGGCTGTGGTTGCCGTCAGACCGGAAACCTGCTGCAAAAGGCTCACAGAAGCGGTGTTCAGGTCAACGCCCACAGCATTCACGCAATCCTCTACGACACCGCCCAGGGCCTCATCCAAGCGCTTCTGGGGCATATCGTGCTGGTACTGTCCCACACCGATAGACTTGGGATCGATCTTCACAAGTTCTGCCAGCGGGTCCTGGAGTCTGCGGGCAATGGACACCGCAGAACGCAGATTCACATCAAAATCCGGGAATTCCTCTGCCGCCAGCTTGGAGGCTGAATACACGGAAGCACCGGCTTCATTGACGATCATATAACTGACCCCCGGCAGATTCTTGAGCATCTGCACAGTCATAGCCTCTGTTTCCCGGGATGCAGTGCCGTTGCCGATGGCAATGTGCTTGACATTGTGCTTTGCCACCATGCGGGAGAGGATAGCGATGGCTTCATCCTTTTTTCGCTCGGAGAAGGTGGGATACACCACAGTCGTATCCAGGACGCGACCGGTGCTGTCCACCACGGCAACTTTACAGCCGTTGCGGTATCCGGGGTCCAAGCCCATGGTCACGAAACCCTTTACGGGCCGCTGCATCAAAAGAGGCTTCAAGTTCAGCGCAAAATTTGCAATGGCAGACTCTGCTGCCCGGTCTGTCAGGGTGCTGCGAAGTTCTCTCTCCGCGCTGGGCTCGATAAGACGAGTATAGGCATCTTCCGCCGCAGCCCGAACAAAAGAAGACACCTGGGCTGTGGGCTTCAGTGCGCCACGGCACACAAGGGCCTGTCCTTCCGCACCGGGAAGTGTTGCCGTTACCTTCAAAAAGCCCTCCTTCTCACCACGGTTGATGGCCAGGATCTGATGATTCAACAGGCGGGATACCGGTGTTTTAAAGTCATAGTATAATCGGTAAACACTGTCCTGTTCCGCATCTACGGCTTGTACCGCAACTACAGCAGAACGCTCCATTTTCAGGCGCAATGCCTTGCGGATATCCGCATCGTCGGAGATCATTTCCGCCACGATATCCGATGCGCCGGCCAGGGCATCTTCAATAGTTTCTACGCCCTTTTCCGGGTCAATGTACTCTGCCGCAAGAGTAGCAGGGTCTTCCCCGGTCTGCTCAAAAAGCTTGAGCGCCAAGGGCTCCAGCCCCTTCTCCTTTGCCACCGTGGCACGGGTACGGCGCTTTTGCTTATAGGGGCGGTACAGATCCTCGGCTTCTGCCAATGTCACGGCAGCTTCGATTGCGGCCTTCAGTTCCTCTGTAAGCTTGCCCTGGGTGTCGATGGAGTTAATGATTTCCTCCTTGCGTTGGGCTAAGTTGCGCAGATAGTTGAGCCGGGTCTCCAGATTGCGGAGTGTGGTATCGTCCATGGCACCGTGAAGCTCCTTACGGTACCGGGCAATAAAGGGAATGGTGTTGCCCTCATCCAAAAGGGTCACCACATTACTGACATATTCAGTCTTTTGACCCAATTCCTGGGCCAGAGTTTCGACGATCTTATCCATTGCTGTTCCTCCATAAGACATGGCATTAGTATACCACATTCCCTCCTTAAGTGCAATTGCAAAATCTTTTCCGTGATTTGCCTTGCGTTACTGTGTCGACAGTGCTATAATGGCTGCATAATGAGTACTTTCAGGAGGTATTATCGTGTTTTTCCAAAACATTCTTTCCTCTGCCTCAGTTCAGGCCATGAAACCCATGCTTTTGATCCTGGGCGTAATCTGCGTTCTTCTGCTCTTGGGCACAGTGATTGCATCAATTTTGGTAACAAGAGCGAAAAAACTTACTCCCAACACAAAGATGCTGATTCCTGCCATGATGATCCTGACCACCCTGTTGGTAATCGCCTGCACGGTTTACTCTATGGGTCAGTACAAATTAGCAAATGACGCTCTTCAGAAAAACCCCGACCACGAAATCACGGGGACTGAACCCTCTGAGGATCCTACTACTGAACCCACCACAGAACCCGCTCCCACCGAACCTCCCGTTCCCCATCTGTCTCCCGCGCCTGTTGCGGACACAGATCCCAGCAAGCATCTCTCCAAGTGGGAAATCAGCGTGGATGGAGAAATTGTAGACTCCTATACCCGGGAAGAGTCCATTTCCTTTGACGCACCCAGCAAATACAGCGACATACAGGGTATCATTTCCTTCCGTGGCGATAATTACCGCACCGGCGCATCCTACGGCACCACCACTATCTCCAGCAATACCCTTACCAAGATCTGGAGCAAGCGGGTCGGCGGCTTTAACCGTTGGAGCGGGATCGGCTGGACCGGCCAGCCTCTGATCGTCAAGTGGGACGAGCAGACCAAGCAGCTGATGAATCTGTATTCCGAAAAGAAGGCCAAGGCCGACCTGGTGGAAGTCATCGCCACCACATTGGACGGCAATATCTATTTCTATGATCTGGAAGACGGCTCTTACACCCGCGATCCTCTGAAGATGGGTATGAACTTTAAGGGCACGGCATCTTTGGATCCCCGAGGGTATCCGCTGATGTTTATCGGTTCCGGCGATAACTACGGCAGTAAGACCGCCAGAATGTATGCCATCAACCTGATCGACTGCTCCATTGTCTTTGAACAGTCCGGCAAGGACGGCTTCAACTTCCGTTCCTGGTACGCATTTGATGCCTCACCCATGATCAGCGCTGAGACCGACACGGTCGTTTGGCCCGGCGAAAACGGTGTGTTCTACACCTTTAAGCTGAACACCCAGTACGATCCCCAGGCCGGCACCCTCTCCATTAACCCCAGCCACATGGTCAAGGCCCGCTACAAGGGCAAGCTCAACCGCAGCAAGGGTGTTGAGTCCAGTCCCATTATCGTGGACAACTACATGTTCGCCGGTGATAACGGCGCATACTTCTTCTGCATCGATCTGAACACCATGAAGCCCGTATGGGTGCAAAACGTGGGCGACGACACCAACGCAACACCTGTATTTGAATGGGGCGAGGACGGTCAGGGCTACATCTATACCGGCACATCTATGGAATACGCCAATGGCTCCAGCCACCTGTACAAGCTCAACGCCAATACCGGCGAAATCGTGTGGCAGAAGACCTACAAAGATATCCCTTACAACAAGGGTGTTTCCGGCGGTGTTCTGTCTTCTGTAGCCCTGGGTAAGAAGGGATCGGACATGGAAGGTATGGTGCTATTCAACATTGCCAGAGCCCCCACTGCGGGAAAGAGCATCTTCGTTGCTCTGAATACCGAAACCGGCGAAGTGGTTTGGGAAAAGACCATGGGCCGCTACTGCTGGAGTTCCCCTGTGATCATGTACAACGAGAACAACAAGGGCTACATCATTCAGTGTGACTCCGGTGGCAATGTACATTTAATTGACGGTCTGACCGGCAACGACCTGGGAAAGACCGAATTGGGTGCTAACATTGAAGCCTCCCCTGCTGTATATGAGAATACCATTGTAGTAGGTGTCCGTGGTGGCCAGTGCTGCGGTATCAAGATCAGTTAATTAGAAAACTCCCTTATCCGCGGATAAGGGAGTTTTTACATTGGTGACGAGGCTCATTACAAGGACCTTCGGTCCTTGTAATGTTGCATCGCCGGATAGCGGCGATGCCCAACAGTCCACCGGACTGTTGGATTTGATTATTCGAGCCTCCTCCCCTATACCGCACCAATGAAAAAAAGACAGACACTTTCGTGTCTGTCTTTTTTTATTGGAGCGGGTGACGAGGCTCGAACTCGCTACCTCCACCTTGGCAAGGTGGCGCTCTACCGGATGAGCTACACCCGCGAACAAGAGGTATTATAGCAGGTTTTTCTCATAAGTCAATACCTTTTTTGTAAAAACCTGAAAATCTCTTGTCAATATTTCTGCGGCTTACAAGGAGTCCTTGGTGTACCGGGAAAAACCGTCTCCCAAAACCTGGTGGGCCTCCTGTACAATAATAAATGCATCCGGGTCAATGTCCACAACCAGCTGCTTCAGCTCCGCCAGCTGTTGGCGCTTCACAACACTTAAGATCACCTTGGTCTGGTTGCCGGAATAGTATCCCTCCCCGTCCAGGTAGGTCACGCCCCGTTCCAATTTATCCGTAATACCCTTTGCGATGGCTCCGTTTTGCTTGCTGATCACAATGACCACTTTGGAGTAGTCAAAGCGGTAAACAACAGCATCCATCACCATGCCTGTAACAAAAATGGCGACACCACTGTAAAGCGTGCGGGAAATGTCCCAGAAGGCAAGACCGGTGAGTACAGCTACCACAAGGTCAAAGCCCATGGCAATACTGCCGATGGGGGTATTCCGCCATTTCAGCTTTAAGAGGCGGACTACGATATCCGAACCGCCTGTAGAGGCG